>NZ_JBICMS010000100.1:0-45266 GCF_043106615.1 Pseudomonas sp. CJQ_9
TCGAGGCGTTTTTTTCTGCCTGCGTGTCGGTCAGCTTGCGCCGCGAAGAGGCGGAACAGGCTAACGATCAAGCACGGGCCTGGGCGATGATCTCGATGTACTCCTGCGCATTGCGCTGGTCGGCGATCTGCTCGACGAAGGTTTTGCCGTGTTCGTCCTTGCCATCCAGGTCCAGGCCGGCCTCGACGAAGAACCCGACAAAACGCTGGAAGTCGTCCACACGCAGGCCGCGGTAGGCTTTCACCAGTTTGTGCAGCGAGGGTGAGGTGACGCCATCGGCCGGCTCGAACTGAAGGAACGACTTGATGTAGTCGTCGCTGATTTCGTCACCGATTACCTGTTTCTTGTCTTTACGCATTGCCGGCTCCATCTGGACCATCACGGAATTTCGAAGGCCGGCAGTTTACCCCCCGCAGGCCGCAGGCCTCAACGCGTACGTACGGTGCCTGTGTGCAGGTCGGCCCAGATATGGCCGTTGCCATAGGTGAGGAACTGCACATACAGCGTTTCGTTGCGCAGCAGGTCCATGATCACCCGGTAGTCACTGAGGGGGTAATTCAGACTCAAGGTGCGGGTCTTGTCGTCGTACACCGGTTTCTTGAGGCTCTTGGCGGCCTCACCGTCAAATGTCAGCAGCACCTGGGCAATGGTCGCCCCCTTGCTCAGCGGCTTGCCCTTCAGGCGCACTTGCAGCGACGAGGTGATCGGGATCGGCTGCTGGTCGGACTGCCGCTGGGCACCGACTACCACCGAGTAGTCGGTCACTTGCAGCAACTGCTGGCTGGTGGGTGCTTCCTGACGCAGGGCCATGTCGTCCGGGGGCAGGAACTGGCTGTGCAGCGGTGCAGCGGCCAGCGGCAGGCTGATGGCCACCAGAAGGGGGAGAAACGCACGCATGTGAGGCTCCTTGTATGAAGCCGCACTCTAGCACGTGGACGTTTTTACAGGCCCTTGACGGCGAAGATGCCGTTGGCGTTGCGCCAGTAGCCTTTGTAGTCCATGCCATAGCCGAAGATGTAGCGGTCAATGCACGGCAGGCCCACGTAGTTGGCCTTCAGGTCCGGGCTGGCTTTGCGGTCGTGGTCCTTGTCGATCAGCACGGCGGTGTACACCGAGCGCGCGCCGGCGTGCTTGCAGAACTCGATGATGGCGCTGAGGGTATGGCCTTCATCGAGGATGTCGTCAACGATCAGCACGTCGCGGTCGATGAACGACACTTCGGGCTTGGCCTTCCAGAACAGCTCGCCGCCACTGGTCTGGTTGCGGTAGCGCGTGGCGTGCAGGTAGGAAGCTTCCAGCGGGAACTGCAGGTGGGTCAGCAGTTTGCCGGAGAAAATCAGGCCACCGTTCATCACGCAGAACACCACAGGGTTCTTGTCGTGCAGGTCCTTGCAGATCTGCTCGCCAACGTTGGCGATGGCCGCTTCGACCTCGGCTTCGGTGTACAGGCAGTCAGCTTCACGCATGACTTGACGGATATGCTCGAGATCGGCGGACATGGCGCGCTCCGGGGGATTTTGGAAAAGCGGGCAAAGGTACGCATCCGCTCGTCACAGATCAAGCGTTTATGGACTAACGTGCAGAATGATCAGACGACAGCGCAGGCTGAATAGATTAATCTAGCGCGGTTTTTTTGCCCGCCTTTCGGAGCCCCCCCTATGCCCACTCGTGAGATCCGCCACCCGCTGATCCGCCACAAGCTCGGCCTGATGCGCCGTGCCGATATCAGCACCAAGAATTTTCGCGAACTCGCCCAGGAAGTCGGCGCTCTTCTGACTTATGAAGCCACCCAGGACCTGCCGCTCGAAACCTACGAGATCGACGGCTGGTGTGGCAAGGTCTCGGTAGAGAAAATCGCCGGCAAGAAGATCACCGTAGTGCCGATCCTGCGTGCCGGCATCGGCATGCTCGACGGCGTACTCAGCCTGATCCCGGGTGCCAAGGTGAGCGCGGTCGGTGTTGCCCGCAACGAAGAAACCCTCGAAGCCCACACCTACCTGGAAAAGCTCGCCCCGGACATCAACCAGCGCCTGGCATTGATCATCGACCCCATGCTGGCAACCGGCGGCTCGATGGTTGCCACCATCGACCTGCTGAAGAAGGCTGGCTGCAAAGAGATTCGCGCCATGGTCCTGGTCGCGGCACCAGAAGGCATCGACGTGGTGGAGAAAGCTCACCCCGATGTACAGATCTACACCGCTTCGATCGACCAGCGCCTGAACGAGCACGGCTATATCGTGCCGGGCCTCGGCGATGCCGGTGACAAGATCTTCGGCACCAAGCAAAAGGACGCCTGATCATGCAGGACGGCTTCAACGACCCGCTCTGGCGCCAGGTCGTTTCGGGCGCGCAGATGCTCTTCGTGGCATTCGGTGCGCTGGTACTGATGCCACTGATCACCGGCCTGGACCCGAACGTCGCGCTGTTCACCGCAGGTATCGGTACCTTGCTGTTCCAGTTGGTCACCGGCCGTCAGGTCCCGGTGTTCCTGGCCTCGAGCTTCGCCTTCATCACCCCGATCATTCTCGCCAAGGGCCAGTTCGGCCTGGCCGAGACCATGGGCGGCGTGATGGCCGCAGGTTTCGTGTATACCTTCATGGGCCTGATGGTGAAAGTCAAAGGCACCGGTTTCATCGACCGCATGCTGCCGCCCGTGGTGATCGGGCCGGTGATCATCTCCATCGGCCTGGCCATGGCGCCGATTGCCGCCAACATGGCGATGGGCAAGGCTGGCGACGGCAGCGTGCTGCTGCCGTACAAGACAGCCATGCTGATCTCCATGCCGGCGCTGCTGACCACACTGATCGTGGCTGTGTTCGGCAAAGGCATCTTCCGCCTGGTGCCGATCATCGCCGGCGTGCTGGTGGGTTTTGCCCTGTCGTTTGCCTTTGGCGTGGTCGACACGGCCAGAATCGCCGCTGCACCCTGGCTGGAAATGCCCAATTTCACGGCGCCAGCGTTCAACTGGCAGGCCATTCTGTTCATCGTTCCGGTAGCCCTGGCACCTGCGATCGAGCACATTGGCGGGGTAATCGCGGTTGGCAGCGTAACCGGCCGTGACTACCTGAAGAAGCCCGGCCTGCACCGCACCCTGCTGGGTGACGGCCTGGCCACTACCGCCGCCGGCCTGTTTGGCGGCCCGCCGAACACCACCTACGCCGAAGTGACCGGTGCGGTGATGCTGACCAAGAACTACAACCCCAAGATCATGACCTGGGCGGCGGTATTCGCCATTACCCTGGCGTTCATCGGCAAGTTCGGCGCGCTGCTGCAGAGTATTCCGGTGCCGGTGATGGGCGGCATCCTGTGCCTGCTGTTCGGCTCGATCGCCGCGGTAGGCTTGAACACCATGATCCGCCACAAGGTCGACCTGGCCGAAGCGCGCAACCTGGTGATCGTGTCGGTGACCCTGGTGTTCGGTATTGGCGGGGTACTGATCGGCAGCGGTGATGGCCCGGATGATTGGGGCCTGAAGGGGATTGCCCTGTGTGCCATCGTGGCGATTGCCCTGAACCTGATCTTGCCTGGCAATGACGGCTGGAAGCACAAGAAGCTCGAGGATCAGCAGCCTTGAGCCACCTTTGACCTGAGCGCCCACAGGGCAGCAAAACACCCTGTGGGAGCGGGTTCACCCGCGAAAAGGCCGGTTCACTCAGGCCTTTTCACACATGTCCGCCAACACCCCCACCCACTGCGGGTGGTCGTTCAAACACGGCACCAGCACCAGCTCCCGCCCGCCGGCCTCGACAAACTGCTCACTGCCGCGCATGCCGATTTCTTCCAGCGTTTCGATGCAGTCGGCCACGAATGCCGGGCACATCACCAGCAACTTCTTGACCCCCGCCTTGGCCAGCTCGTCCAGGCGTGTTTCGGTATACGGCTCGATCCACTTGTCACGCCCCAGCCGCGACTGGAAACTCACCGACCACTTGCCGTCGGGTATACCCAACTGCGCCGCAAACGCTTTGGCGGTGGCCAGGCACTGACCCCGGTAACACACCGCGCGCACCTCGGCGCTGGCGTCTTTGCAGCAGTCGGCTGCACGCAGATCATGCTTGCCGGGCGTGCCGCGCGGGTACAGCTTTTTCAGGTGCCGCTCCGGCAGCCCATGAAAACTCAGCAACAGGTGGTCGTAATCCTGCGCCAGGTAAGGTTCGGCGCTGGCCGCCAGTGCCTGGATATAGGCGGGGTGCTCGTAGAACGGCTGCAGCACCCGCATTTGCAACGGCAACTGGCGCTCTTGGATGGTCTGTTTCGCCAACTCCACGACCGTGGTCACCGTACTGTCCGCGAACTGTGGATACAACGGCGCCAAGGTAACCCTGCGCACGCCCTGCGCTGCCAGACGCGCCAACACATCCTCCAGCGCCGGCTGGCCGTAACGCATGGCTATTTCAACCGGCCCATGCGGCCAGTGCTCGACCATGGCGGCCTGCAGGCGGCGGGTCAGCACCACCAACGGCGAGCCCTCCTCCCACCAGATGGACGCGTAGGCATGGGCCGACTGCTCCGGTCGCTTGATCAGGATCAACGACACCAGCAGCCGCCGCAGCGGCCACGGCAGGTCCACCACGTACGGGTCCATCAGAAACTGGTTGAGGTAGCGGCGTACATCGGCCACCGAAGTGGAGGCCGGGGAACCCAGGTTGACCAGCAGCAGGGCGTGATCAGTCATGCAGCGTCCTATGTCAGAGGCGGCTGGACAGGTCGTCCAGGGCCGATTGCAGATCATTGAAACGGAAGGCGAAGCCCGCCTCCAGCAAACGTACCGGGCGCGCACGCTGGCCGCCCAACAGCAAAGTCGACAGCTCGCCCAAGCCGGCCTTGAGCAGCAGTGCCGGCACCGGCAATAGCGCCGGGCGATGCAGCGCACGGCCCAGCCGCCTGGCGAACTCGCGGTTGCGCACGGGCGTCGGAGCGCAGGCATTATAAGGACCGCTGGCGTCCTTATGCTGCAAGAGAAAATCAATCAGGGCGACCTGGTCGTCTATATGGATCCACGGCATCCACTGCCGACCATTGCCCAACGGCCCGCCCAGCCCCAGCTTGAAGGGGATACGCAAACGCGACAAAAAGCCGCCATCGCTGGCCAGCACCAGCCCGGTACGCACCAGGACCACACGAATGCCCTGGGCCTGCGAGCGCTGGGCTGTTTCTTCCCAGGCAATACACAACTGGCTGGCGAAATCTTCCCGCACCGGGGGCGAGGTCTCGGTCAGCTCGCGCTCACCACCGTCACCGTACCAGCCCACCGCTGACCCGGATATCAACACCTCAGGGCGCTGTTCGCGGCTACCTAGCCACGCCAGCAACTGCTCGGTCAGGGCGATGCGGCTAGCCCACAGCAGGTTGCGCCGGGCGGCCGTCCAGGGCCGGTCGGCAATCGGTGCCCCCGCCAGGTTGACCACTGCATCGAGCTGATCGTCTGCTTCCAGTTGCTCAAGCCGGGCGATGCCCCGCACCCCGGCGCCGCAGAGCTTCGCCACCTCCTGCGGCCGCCGGCTCCACACTGTCAGCCGGTGGCCCTGGCTGAGCCAGTACTGGCACAGGTGCTTGCCAATCAACCCGGTACCGCCTGTCAGCAATATATGCATGCCTGTGTCCTCGCAGATTGCAGCGGTGGTCTATTTTTAACATCAAGGCACTTTTTTGACCCGACGCTCTCGGATAAACATAGGCCAACCTGTGCGGCAAAGCGGAATTACCTTATACAATATTTTTGCTTTGTACAGGTTTTCCTGACAGCGTAGTCTGCTCATAGCAAGGTTTGAAGAGGCCATCATGACAGTACCTATTGCCATCATTGGTGCCGGTATCGCCGGCTTGTCTGCCGCCCAGGCTTTGCAGAAGGCCGGGCAGTCGGTGCATTTGTTCGATAAAGGCAAGGGCAGCGGCGGGCGCATGGCCAGCAAGCTCAGCGAGGCCGGCGCGCTCGACCTTGGCGCGCAGTATTTCACTGCCCGCGACCGGCGCTTTGTCGAACAGGTCCAGCAATGGGTGGCCGCAGGCTGGGCTGAACAGTGGAAACCCCAGCTGTACAACTACCGCGACGGCAGCCTCAGCCCCTCCCCCGACGAGCAGACACGCTGGGTAGGCGTGCCGCGCATGAGCGCGATCACCCGCGGCCTGCTCAAAGATGTGACGGTGAATTTCGAGTGCCGCATTGCCGAGGTGTTTCGCGGCAAGCAGTACTGGCACCTGCAGGATACCGACGGCTGCAGCCACGGGCCCTACAGCCGGGTAGTGATCGCCGTGCCGGCGCCCCAGGCGACACCGCTGCTGGCCGCCACGCCCAAGTTGGCCGCCGTGGCCGCCGGCGTGCAGATGGAACCCACGTGGGCCGTGGCCCTGGCATTCCCAGCCCCGCTGGAAACGCCGATGCAAGGCTGCTTCGTGCAGGACAGTGCCCTTGATTGGCTGGCACGCAACCGCAGCAAGCCTGGCCGCGCCGAACAGCCCGATACCTGGATATTGCACGCCACGGCAGATTGGAGCCGGCAACATATCGACCTGCCCAAAGAAGCAGTGATCGAGCAACTGTACGGCGAATTCGCCGAACTGGTTGGCTGCGTGGTGCCCGCGCCCGCTTTCTCTGTGGCCCACCGTTGGCTGTATGCCCGCCCCAGCAGCAATCATGAGTGGGGTGCCCTGGCGGACGCCGATCAGGGGTTGTATGCATGCGGTGACTGGTGCTTGTCGGGGCGTGTCGAAGGCGCCTGGCTTAGCGGCCAGGAAGCAGCACGGCGACTGCTCGAACATTTGGACTGATTTCACCTTATACAAAAAAACTGGTTTGCATAACTTCCGCACTGTGCTGGAATAAACCTGTACAAGTTTTTACATACGTACAGGTTTTCGGAGGCAGTCATGCAAAACCCGCCCACCCCTAGCAAGCCGCGCATTGCCATCAGCGCCTGCCTCACCGGGCACAGCGTGCGCTACAACGGCGGCCACAAGGCCTCCGACCTGTGTCGCAAGCAACTGGAAGAACACTTCGAATGGTTACCTGTGTGCCCAGAGGTGGCCATCGGTCTAGGCGTACCACGCGATCCGATCCGCCTGGTTGGCGACCCTGACAAGCCCGAAGTGGTTGGCACTCGCAACCCTGGCATGGACCTGACCGGGCCGCTACGCAGCTATGGCGAGCAGATGGCCGCTGAGTTGCAAGACATCTGCGGCTACATCTTCATGCAGAAATCGCCGTCTTGCGGGTTGGAGCGGGTCAAGGTGTATCAGCCAAATGGTCACCCTGCGGTGCAGAGTGGTCGCGGCGCCTTCGCCCAGGCATTCTGCGCGTTACGCCCCGACCTGCCGGTGGAAGAGGAAGGCCGGTTGCATGACCCGGTACTGCGGGAGAATTTCATCAGCCGTGTGTATGCCTACGCCGACTGGCAACGCCTGCTGGCCGACGGTCTCAGCCGGGGTGCCTTGGTGAGCTTCCACTCGCGCTACAAGTACCTGTTGATGGCCAACAACCCTCAGGCGTACCGCACCCTGGGGCGCCTGCTCGGCAGCATGAGCAAGGACGATGACCCGCAACAGGTCGGCCAGCAGTATTTCAGCCAGCTGATGCAGGCGTTGCGCCGCTGTGCCAGCCGCGGCACCCATTGCAACGTGCTGCAGCACCTCAGCGGCTATTTCAAGGACGCCCTTACACAGCAGGACAAAGCCGAGCTGCAGACGCTCATCGGCCAGTACCAGCAGGGTGTAGTGCCGCTGGTGGTGCCACTGACCCTGCTCAAACACCACTTGCGCAAGCACCCGGACCCGTACCTGCTTCAGCAAGCCTACCTGCAACCCCACCCTGAAAGCCTAGGTTTACGCAATGCGGTCTGAAGTGCTGTTGCCAATCGGTGAGCTGGCCCGCCGCACCGGCGTGAACCCGGTCACCTTGCGCGCCTGGGAGCGTCGTTACGGCCTGCTCAAACCGCAACGAACGGCGAAGGGTCACCGTTTGTACCCACAAAATCAGGTGGAACGGGTCGAAACGATCCTGGCGTGGTTGCAGCGTGGCGCCTCTGTTGGCCAAGTGCGCGAGTTGCTCGACAAGCCGACCAGCACCGCGCCCAAAGGCGACTGGCAAGCCCGTCAGTTCGAGCTGGTCGAAGCCATCGCCAGCCTGTCGCAACGCAACCTGGACCAGCAGCTCAACCAGGCCATGGCGCTATATCCGGCTCTGACCCTGTGCGAGCAATTGCTGCTGCCCTTGCTCGACCTGCTCGACCTGCGCTGGGGCAACTACTTCAACGCGCGGCTGGAGCAGGTTTTCTTCTATGGCTGGCTGCGCAGCAAGCTGGGCGCCCGCGTTTACCACGACAACCAGTTGCTGCACGGCCCCGCCGTGCTGTTGGCCGAGGACAGCGAGCGGGCCTTCAGCCCTGGGCTGTGGCTGTGCGCCTGGTTGTTCACCAGCAATGGCATCCCCGTTGAGGTGCTTGAACAGCCTGTCAGCGCGGCGCAACTGCAAAGCGCAGTCAGCATCTTCCAACCCCGCGCCATGCTGCTGCACCTGGGCCCGCGCATAGACGACAAAGCGTTGCTGCGTGCCCTGCAGGGGGTGCCGGGGCCGAAGTTACTCGGTGGCAGCATGGTTACGCTGCATGAAACCCGCCTGAAAGACAGCGAATTGCCTGACCTTTTCCTGTTCGATACCCCGCAAGCGGCCTTGCGCCTGCTTCAAGCCCATGGCCGCCAGCCCGTAGAGATGAGTGACCCATGCACCTGACCTGGCTGCGTAGTGACCTGCGCATCGATGACAACACCGCACTGAGCGCTGCAACCGAGCGCGGGCCGACCATCGCCTTGTGGCTGGTCAGCCCCGGGCAATGGCGTGCGCACGACGATGCCGACTGCAAAGTCGATTTCTGGCTACGCAACCTGCGCGACCTGCGCCAGGCGCTGGAAAAGCTGAACATCCCACTGCTGATCCGCAAGATCGACACCTGGGACCAGGCGCCCCAGGCCGTGCTCGATATTTGCCATCAGCACCAGGTGCAAAGCGTGCACTGGAACGAGGAATACGGCATCAACGAGCAGCGCCGTGACGCTGCTACGCGCGAACTGCTGGACAAAGCGTGCGTCCAGGCGCACAGCTATCTTGACCAACTGCTGTTTCGCCCAGGTACCATCCTGACCCGCAGTGGCGATTACTTTCAGGTATTCAGCCAGTTCAAGAAAACCTGCCTTGAACACCTGCACCGCAGCCTACCTGCGCTGGCGCAGCGAGTAAAACGCCAGGCTGCGCTGAATATCGACAGTGACCCGATCCCGCAACACATCGACGGCTTCGAAAAAACCACGCCCACCTTGCGTGAGCATTGGCCGGCGGGTGAGGCCCACGCGCAGCAGCGCCTGTCGCAGTTTCTGGACGAAACCATCGACGACTACCATAAAACCCGGGACCTGCCGGCCATGCCAGGGACCAGCCAGCTTTCGCCATACCTGGCCGCCGGGGTGATTTCACCCCGCCAGTGCTTGCATGGGGCCCTGGCGGCTAACAAGGGCGAGTTCGACAGCGGTAGCACGGGTGTGCAGACCTGGGTCAACGAGCTACTGTGGCGCGAGTTCTACAAGCATATCCTTACCGGCTACCCACAGGTATCGCGGCACCGCGCCTTCCGTAGCCATACCGAAGCCCTGCCCTGGCGCGATGCGCCGGACGATCTCGAGGCTTGGGAGCAGGGCCGTACCGGCTTCCCGATCATCGACGCGGCCATGCGCCAGCTGCTGCACACGGGCTGGATGCACAATCGGCTGCGCATGATCGTCGCCATGTTCCTCAGCAAAAACCTGTTGATCGACTGGCGCAAGGGCGAGCGGCACTTCATGCGCCACCTCATTGACGGTGACCTGGCCGCCAACAATGGCGGCTGGCAGTGGAGCGCCTCCACCGGCACCGATTCGGTGCCCTATTTCCGTATTTTCAACCCGGTCTCACAATCCCAGCGTTTCGACCCTGAGGGGCGTTTCATTCGCCACTGGCTGCCGGAGCTTCGCGACATTGATGAAAAAACAATTCATGGTCCGATGAAATCTACGGATCTTTTCGCTAGTAATTCGTATCACAATCCAATAGTTGATCTGGGCAGTAGTCGCCAACGTGCATTGGAGGCCTTCAAAGGCCTGCCGCGGTAACATCAGAGGGCAGAACGTCTTGAATAACTCACGCAGTTTTTGGGTTACAGGCGCAAGCAATGGACTTGGCTTGGCGTTGTTGCATGGGCTGCTCGAACAAGGCCATCGGGTGGCCGCGAGTGGCAAGGATGCGGCTGTGTTCGAAGCGCTGGGCGAACGCTATGGCCAGCAATTCATGCAAGTGCCCTGGCAGTTGCACGACGCACAGCAAGCCGCTGACGCTTGTCAGTTGATCGCCCGTCACTGGCAATCACTGGACGGCTTGATCATCAACGCCGGTACCAGCGATTATCTACCGGGCGATGTGGCTGACAGCGGATTGATCGAGGCCATCGTCACCAGCAACCAGCTGGCGGGCAAACACTGCCTGACAGCGGTGACGCCCTTGCTGGCCAAGGGTGATTCACCCCAGGTGATGGCTGTTTTCAACCGTTATTCGGCCCTGCAGTTGTACGCGCCAAGCCAGGTAACCGCCGGTTGGAACCAGCTGCCGCAGTGGGTACGTGAGCAGCGTGATGCGCTCAAGGCGTTGGGGATATCGCTGACCGTGGTAGGACCGCAGTCGCTGAAAACGCCAGTTACGCCTGCGCAGGCCTTTCCGGAGCAGTGGACGCCGCAAAGCGCCGCACAGGAGTTGTTGCGGCGCTGGCCCGCGGCCGAGCCCGAGTTGGTGCTGGAGACGCTTGACCTCAGTGGGCTATGGCCGCTGCCGCAGAGGTGACGGCCAAGCTCCCCGCCAAGCGCGAACCTGGGTCGCGCTTGGCGGTTGATGATGACCCGATCGGGTCAGAGCGCCATGCGGTAATGCAAGCTGTAGCTTTCGACCCCGTCGTTGGGTTCTTTGATGCCGGCGTTCGAGTAGTGGATCGCACGCACACCAATTTCATGCCCACCGGCGAAGCGCAGGCCGAAGCCGATGCGGTCTTCGAACTGGAACGACGAACCCAGTTCGTTGCTTTCCAGCTCGGTGCTGGAGAAAGCTGCCACGCCGATGCCCGCCTCGATATAGGGCTTGACCGACTGGCCGGCAAACTCGTACACGAACACGGGTGCGAACGACAGGCTGTGGTTGCTAGCCGTGTCGTCGCCGTCCCAATAGGTGTAGGCGCCGTCCCAATAGCCGGTCACGCGGCCGACACTGGTCTGCCACCAGCTGGCATCCCAGTTCGACTGCAGCCCCAGCCGATAGACCATCGTCGAGTCGCCGGTCTGCCCCACCGAAACCGATACATCAGCAGCCTGCGCCGATATTGCCTGCCCCATGGTGAAAACGGCAGCCGCCGCCAAGCCCAGCAGTTTCTTCATGAGAAACATCCTTCATCCTAGTGCTGTTTTAGTGTCGCCTCATCTCAGGCAAGGGATAGAAAGCGGCAGTGGTACGATAGTTCAGCTTTTCTTCACGTTTTTTTCACATGGCAAAGCTTTGCACATCGTCAGACTTATGCCACAACACAGGCAGGATTTTTTTCAGTGAAGAGGGATCGGCGCTGGTCCAGAAGCGGGTAGCCTGCGCCGGTCCGGCGGCCAGCAGGTCATTGTTGCCTAGCAGCCGCTGCAACTGGCGCGCTACGGCGGCACCGGTATCGATGATGGCCACATCTGGCGGCACCATGCCGGCCAGCAGCGGCCGCAGGAAGGGGTAATGGGTACAGCCCAGGATCAAGGTGTCACAGCCAGCGGCCAGCAGCGGCTCGACATAGCCCCACAGCATCTGGCGCAGCGTGGGGCTGCACAGGTCGCCGGTCTCGATCAGCTCGACCAACCCCGGGCAAGGCTGGGTGATCACCAGCACGTCGCTGGCGAAGCGGTCGAGCAAAGCCGCGAACTTGGCGCTTTGCAACGTGCCGGTAGTGGCCAGCACCCCAACCACGCCTGAGCGTGTGGCAGCCGCGGCAGGCTTGACTGCGGGCTCCATCCCCACCAATGGCCAGTTCGGGTACAGTTCGCGCAAATCCGCTGCGGCCGCCACCGTGGCGGTGTTGCAGGCCAGCACCAGGGCCTTGGCGCCTTGCTCGCGGAAGAACCCGGCAATGCGCCGGCAGCGCTCACGGATGTAGTCCGGGGACTTTTCGCCATAAGGCACATGGCCGCAGTCGGCCACGTACAACAGTGTCTCATTGGGCAACAGCCGCTGGATCTCGGCGAGCACCGACAAGCCGCCAACACCAGAGTCCATCACGCCGACCGGCGCCGAGCGCTCAGCCATCGCGCTTGCCGCACACGGCACACGCCGGGTCGCGCTTGACGCGCAGTTCGCGAATACGGGTGCCGAGGGCGTCGATCAACAGCAGCCGGCCGACCAGCGGCTCGCCAAAGCCTGCCAGCAGCTTCATCGCCTCCAGCGCCTGCAGGCTGCCGACCAGGCCCACCAGCGGGCCGATCACACCGGCTTCGCTACAGGTCAGCTCGGTTTCACTGCCATGCCCATACAGGCAGTGGTAGCAAGGGCTGTAATCGCGACGCGGGTCAAACACCGACAGCTGCCCCTCCAAACGGATTGCCGCACCGCTGACCAAGGGTTTGCCGGCAGTGAAACAGGCGACGTTGACCGCCTCGCGCGTGGAGAAATTATCGGAGCAGTCCAGCACCAGGTCGACGGCGGCTACCGCGGCTGCCAGGGAGTCGTCGTCCAGCGCCTGGCGGTGGGCAACCAGGGTGACTTCCGGGTTGATGGCCTGCAGGCGCTGCAGCGCCGAGTCGACCTTGCTCATGCCGACACTGTCGCTGTCGTGAAGCACCTGGCGCTGCAGGTTGGTCAGGTCGACCGTATCGAAGTCCGCCAAGTGCAGTTCGCCAACCCCGGCAGCTGCCAGGTACAGGGCGACCGGCGAACCCAGGCCACCCAGCCCGACAATCAATGCCTTGCTGTGCTTGAGGCGTAGCTGGCCGTCGATGTCGATCTGCGCCAGCAGCACCTGGCGGCTGTAACGCAGCAGTTCCTGATCACTCAGCATGGCAGGCGCCCCAGGCTGATGCGTTCATGGCCACCCAGATCGGTTCGGCTGGCCACCTCGTTGAACCCCTGCCCGACCAGCAAGGCCCGTACCGCCGCGGCCTGATCATAGCCGTGCTCCAGCAGCAACCAGCCACCGGGCAGCAAGTGCCCTGGGGCCTGGGTAACGATCACGCGCAGGTCGTCCAGGCCATCGGGGCCAGCCACCAACGCACTGCTGGGTTCGAAACGCACGTCGCCAGCCACCAGGTGTGGGTCTGCTGCGGCGATGTAAGGGGGGTTGCTGACGATCAGGTCGAAACGCTCACCCGCCAGGCTGTCAAACCAATGGCTGAGGCGCACCTGGGCATTGCTCAGGCCCAGTCGCTGCCGGTTGCGCTCGGCAAGCGCAGCGGCCTCTGCTACCCGGTCGACGGCCGTGACCTGCCAGGCTGGGCGCTCACTGGCCAGGGCCAATGCGATGGCGCCCGTGCCAG
This sequence comes from Pseudomonas sp. CJQ_9, assembly GCF_043106615.1. Lineage (NCBI taxonomy): Bacteria > Pseudomonadati > Pseudomonadota > Gammaproteobacteria > Pseudomonadales > Pseudomonadaceae > Pseudomonas > Pseudomonas sp. CJQ_9. The sequence goes on from NZ_JBICMS010000100.1 coordinate 13,564, forward strand.
TGCCCAGGTCGAGAACCCTGGCTGGGGCTGCGGGCTGCAGTTCGAGGGCGGTTTCGACCAGCAGCTCGGTATCCGGCCGCGGGATGAGCGTGTGCGGCGCGACTTCCAGGTCGATTTTCCAGAAACCTTGCTGGCCAAGGATATACGCCACCGGCTCACCGCCGCGGCGGCGCTGCAGGTACCCGGCGTAGGTCTGGGCGTCTTCGCTGCTGACGATCCGCTCGGGCCAGGTGTGCAGATAACTGCGCGACTTGCCGATGGCCGCTGCCAGCAGCAGTTCGGCATCCAGGCGTTCGGTAGGCGATTCTGGCAACTGTGCGTTGCGCAACAGGCTGGCGATGATGGTCATCAGTCCCCCAGGGCAGCCAGTTGATCGGCCTGGTATTCGGCCAGCAACGGCTCGATCACCGCGTCTACGCCACCACTGAGGATGTCGTCCAGCGAATACAAGGTCAGATTGATACGGTGATCGGTCACCCGCCCCTGTGGGTAATTGTAGGTACGAATGCGTTCCGAGCGGTCACCCGACCCGACCAGCAGTTTGCGCTCGCTGGCAATGGCGTTCTGGGCGGCGCTGGTCTGCATGTCGTTGAGCTTCGCCGACAGCCAGGACATGGCGCGAGCGCGGTTCTTGTGCTGCGAGCGCTCTTCCTGGCACTCCACCACGATACCGGTGGGCAAGTGGGTGATGCGGATCGCCGAGTCGGTCTTGTTGACGTGCTGGCCGCCGGCACCGGAGGCGCGGTAGGTGTCCACGCGCAGGTCAGCCGGGTTGATTTCGATGGCCGCTTGTTCGTCTGGCTCGGGCAGGACCGCCACGGTGCAGGCGGAGGTGTGCACACGGCCTTGGGACTCGGTCTCCGGCACGCGCTGCACGCGGTGGGCGCCGGACTCGAACTTGAGCTTGCCGTAGACGTTTTCCCCTTCGACACGGGCAATGATTTCTTTGTAGCCGCCGTGTTCGCCCTCGTTCTCGGACAGAATCTCCAGGCGCCAGCCACGCTTTTCGGCGTAACGCGAATACATGCGGAACAGGTCACCCGAGAAGATCGCGGCCTCATCGCCACCGGTACCGGCGCGGATTTCGAGGAACACGTTGCGGCCATCATTCGGGTCCTTGGGCAGCAGCATGCGCTGCAGCTGCGCCTCGAGCGTCAGCAACTGCTCCTTGGCTTCACGCACTTCTTCCACGGCCATTTCGCGCATGTCCGGGTCACTGTCCTTGAGCAGCGCCTGGGCACCTTCAAGGTCGCCCTGGACTTTGCGCCACTCTTTATAGGCAGCATAGACTGGCTCGACCTCGGCGTACTCGCGGGAATACGCGCGAAAGCGCGTCTGGTCGGAAATGACCTCGGCATCGCCGAGCAAGGCGGTGAGTTCTTCGAAGCGGTCCTGGAGAATTTCCAGTTTGTTCAGCAGCGACGCTTTCATTGCGGGGTTTTGTCCGTCGAGCCCTCGTTGAGGGCAAAGAGTTCCTGGGCCATGGCCAGCGCATCGACGCGCCCCTCGGCCGAGAGCTTTTTCAACTGCACGCTGGGCGCATGCAGGAGTTTGTTGGTCAGGCCACGGGCCAATTGGGCCAGTACGTCCTCGGGGTTGCCGCCGTTGGCCAGCAGGCGCAGGGCCTTTTGCAGTTCTTCGTCGCGCAGGCGCTCGCTTTGCTGGCGATAGGCCTTGAGCACATCCACGGCGGCCAGTTCACGCAGGCGCAGCATGAAGTCTTCGGCGCCGACTGTCACCAGTTCTTCGGCAGCCTGGGCCGCGCCTTGGCGGCTCTTGAGGTTTTCCGCCACGACATCGTGCAGGTCATCGACGGTGTAGAGGTAGACGTCATCGAGCTCACCGACCTCGGTTTCGATATCGCGGGGTACGGCGATGTCGACCATGAAGATCGGTTTGTGCCGGCGCTGCTTCAGCGCACTCTCGACCGCGCCTTTGCCAAGGATCGGCAACTGGCTGGCAGTGGAGCTGATGACGATGTCGCTGTTGGCCAGCTCCTGGGGGATGTCGGCCAGCAGAACGGCATGCGCACCGAACTGTTCGGCCAGGATGCTGGCGCGCTCCAGGGTGCGGTTGGCCACCACGATGCGGCGCACGCCCTGCTCATGCAGGTGGCGGGCGACCAGGGTGATGGTTTCGCCGGCGCCGATCAGCAGGGCCTGGCTACGCCCCAGGTCGGCGAAGATCTGCTTGGCCAGGCTGACGGCGGCGAATGCCACCGACACCGGGTTCTCGCCAATGGCGGTGTCGGTACGCACCTGTTTGGCGGCGCTGAAGGTTGCCTGGAACAGGCGCCCGAGCAACGGCCCGACGGTGCCGGCTTCGCGGGCCACGGCGTAGGCGGACTTCATCTGGCCGAGGATCTGGGGCTCGCCGAGCACCAGCGAGTCGAGGCCCGAGGCCACGCGCATCATGTGCTTCACGGCGTCGTGCTCTTCGTGCACGTAAGCACTGGCGCGCAGTTCGTCGAGGCTGAGGCGGTGGTAGTCGGCCAGCCATTTGAGTACGGCGTCGGCGGACAGGTGGTCCTGCTCTATATAGAGCTCACTGCGGTTGCACGTCGACAGAATCGCCGCTTCGCGGCTGGACGTCAGTCGGCAGAGCTGCTGCAGGGCGTCTACCAGCTGCTCTGGGGTAAACGCCACGCGCTCGCGTACGTCTACCGAGGCAGTCTTATGGTTGATACCGAGTGCAAGAAAGGCCATGCGAGGTCGCTGGTTGTGACGGGAAGCCGATAATTGTCCTCTTTCGCAGGTTTCAGGACAACCACCGTTCGCTACTGCGCTGATAGCGCGGCGGCTATCGCCGGCTGCACGCCCGCCTGACCTGTGATTCCAGCGCCGGATCCTGCAGCCCCCTTGCAAGGATTATCACCATGGACCTCAGCGCTTGACGGGCATCCATGCCCCTCACCTCCCTCCGCATACCCTTCGCTCGGCCTCCTGAATCGCAATGCGCGGCGCCTGAACTACCGCGTGCTTAGAAGCAAAAACCGAGGCACGCTAGGCCACTGAAGCAGCGGCAAATAAGAGACCCACTGACTTGACCGAATGGAAACCCGACGTGACAACGTAACGAGGGGATCTTTCCTGCAAAAGCTCATGTGAATTACTTTTTTCGATATATCTGTATCGATTTTTTCCATCGACTTGTAGTCCATTTCTGAATTGCAGCTCCAGCTATTGCCTCACCCAATTTCAATGCCTAGCCTTTCCAATCACTGATCTGAATTTCGTTCCTCGCCAGAAAATTAAAGCCTGACAATTATTACCAAACAGAGGTAAGCATGGCTTTTGACGCTTATATAAAAATTGATGATATCCCAGGCGAGGCCCTGGACGAAAAATACAACAGATGGATCGAAGTCACGGGTTACCAATTCGGTGTAAGCCAAAGCACTTCAGCCACCGCAAGCTCTGCCGGTGGCGCCACATCAGGCCGCACGGCCGTCAGCCATTTCACCTTCACCAAGTTTCTCGACAGTGCCAGTTGCAAATTGATGGAAGCCAGCTGCGCAGGCCAACATCTCAAGGAAGTTAAACTCGCACTCTGCCGCGCGGGCGGCGACAAGCTCAAATATTACGAAATCATTCTCGAAGAAGTGATCATTGCCGACTACACCCAAAGCGCCGCCGATGGAGTACCGATAGAGGTGGTGCAACTCGATTACGGACGAATCAAGACCACCTATACCCAGCAAAAACGCATCGACGGTTCCGGTGGCGGCAACATCGCTGGCGGATGGGACCGGATCGGTAACAAGAAATACGCGTGAGGAAATCGCCATGACCGAAGCCCGCGCGTTCATCAACCCCAAGATGCAGAACTACCACACACTCAAGGCTGGCCTTGCGCTTAGCGGGCATTCGGCCAGCAAGTTCGATGTCCTGAATTCACACATTTACAATCGTGTGGTCAGAAGCGGCGAACTGGTCGTTGTCGGCAACTGGTCAACGCCTTCCTGTACCAGCCAAGAGGCGTATCTGATGGCAAAGGCTGCAAAGGCGCATATGGGACTGATGCGTAGCGGGCAAGGTGCCGACGAGTTTTTCCTGGATAATTTCGAGCTGCTGAAGAGCCTGCTCGCCCACGCATCACTGGGCGCAGGCGTGGTAAGCGATGGCTGGAGCAGGCACCTTAAGGCGATTCAGGACACGTTGCTGGAAATCGAGAAATTGCACAGGGAGCATCTGGGCTCAGGGACGCTCAATGCCCGCGACCAGTTTTATGCCAAGCGTGCGGCACTGTTCTCGAAACTTGACGAACAGTTGGGCAAGCTGGCGGCGCTCGGCGCTGGATTGCGCAACAAGGGATCGATCAAGAGGACACTGGCCATTTCCACGAAAAGCTATTTGCACACGGGTGAAATTGCGGGGTATGCAGATAAGGTCGCCGGGGTGGGCAAGGCTGCCAACCTGATCAAAAAAGGCACCTATATAGGCATTGCACTGGAGGTCGCCGCGACGGGTCTTGAGATCCATAAAGCCTGTACCGATGGCCGCGATAATGAGTGTAGAAGAGCTAAATACGTCCATGGATCTTCCTTGACAGGCAGTGTCGCCGCGGGAGGGATAGCAGCAAGCTACGGCGGTGCTATTGCCACTAGTATATGTCTCGCTCTTGGCGTGCCAATAGCCGGTACAGGCGCACTCCTCTGCGCTGTTATTGGTGGGGCTGCGGGAGCCACGGGAGGAAGCATGCTTGGCGGTGCTGTAGGGGAAGCGCTCGGCGAAGTACTGTATGAAAAGGTAGGCAGCCAATGAGTACTGCTGTGGGCATTGTTGCATTTATAATTTTTGCCGCTATGACCATCACGCTTTGCGCATCGCTCTACATATCAATCTATCATCTTGGCAGGATCGAATCACTACTACCGAATAGCGCATTCGTGAGCGGAAATAAAAAAACCTTTTCACAAGCAGGCCTTATTGGCAAGGTAATGCGCACACTCTCAATATCAATACTACTAACAGTACCAAAGATATATGCACGAAAAGGCTTAGTTGACCTTGATGAGGTCACGAGCTTCCCTATACGCATGAAGCGCACCCTGATCATCTTAGGGGCTATGCACCCAACACTTATCGGAGCACTTATTCTATTTCGCATTTGGTTGCATACCCTGGACCCAAGCCGCAGTTAGTAGCGTGAGGATAACGAATGCCTAGGAAGATTGCAGAAGTTCTAAAATAGTCGAGAGTAGCTCATTGGCAGGTGGCGTAGGTGGAGGCGTAGTTGGCGCATATGCAGGCAACATAGTTGGCGTAGCAGCTTGCGGCGTGGTTCTCGGAACCGTATCGGGCGGGCCTGGAGCGAATCGCTTGCGGTGTAGCGGGCGGAGCCTTTGGGGGGATGCTAGGCGGGAAGTTCGGAAGCGATGGTGGAGAATTCATGGGAGATTTATTCTACGAACGGGTGATAAAGTGACCACAGCTCATGAAATTTTGGGAGCGGTGTTCGCCCTCCTTATCACCGCGATCTTCATATCCATGTCGATAACGCTATATTTGTCCCATCGCCTGACTGAACACATTGAATCGCTGCTACCCAACTGCAAGCTGATCAGTGAGAACAGAAAAACATACGCTGAACTTGGCTTTATCGGAAAAGTTTTTCGATTCGGGACAATATCTTTAATGTTAGCCTCCCCAAAAGCCTATGCACGTAAAGGCCTGATAGACATTAACGAAGTAAACCAACTACCGGCCCGCATAAAAAAATTACTTAGCAGACTCGTCATTGTGTGCTTAGCACTTTTTCTCACACTGCTATTATTTAGGGCATGCCTATATGCTGCTGATCACTACCAAACCCTTTGAAAACCAGTACTGAATCTCGATCAAACGCTCCCGTTGTTATTGCTACTAACAGCGCCAATAGCATATGCGTGGACCTATATTGGCTTAATGCTTAACGTAGCAGTAACCGGTCTAGAAGTTCGCCATGCTTGAAGCGAGCTGCATATGTAAACTCTGCATCATTAGCTGGAGGTCTGGCTGGTAGAGCTGTAGGCGGTTATCTAGGAGGAAATATTGTTGCACCCGCAGTATGTGCAGCACTAGGAGTAGGGACTGCCGGACTAGGGGCACTCACCTGCGCGGTCATCGGTGGCGCTGCCGAGGCGAAGTGAGCCGGTGATTTCGCAGGAGAAAAAGGCGAGGTATTAGGTTAATGTCGGTCAGTTAAGCGATTGGGGCCGCTTTGCGGCCCATCGCCGGCAAGCCGGGCTCCCACAGGAGCAGTGCAGACCTCAAGCTTTGCGCGGTCCCTGTGGGAGCTGGCTTGCCGGCGATGGGCTGCAAAGCAGCCCCAATGGCTGCCACTAAGGCTTAACTGACTGGCATTAAGGTATTAGGTGACTTTTTGTATCACGAGCTCTCAAAATGACTAACATAGAGCCAGGACTGATCGCGCTGATCCTAATTACATCAATGTTAATTGCCGCTAGCGCGCAAATTATTGCTTCACACAAATACACCGAGCATTTTGAATCTTTCCTGCCCACCTCTCGCCTCGTATCTGACAACATCAAGAATTACCAGCACGCCGGACTCTTGGGCAAAACAATAAGAACCGGTCAGATTGCAACACTGTTGGCTATACCCAAAATATTCATTTACAGGGGTTACGCTGAAATTGAGGAAGTAAAAAACTTCCCCCTCCGCGAAAAGCGCATTTTGTTAACCCTATGGATTATTCACATCACCTTGTTCATTGCACTGATGCTGTCGCATTATCTATGACTTCATGCCGATACGACTTACAAAGTAGTATGGTTTGGAGCTGTGTGGGTGTGAGAATCGAGAGCCGCGCAGGCGGCGCCCGATCACACAGACCAAAAAACATCAAGCCAGGCACCCCAGCATCTACGCTCTGAGGAACCCTTCAGCCCCTCGAAGGTCGTACCTAACCATATACGCCCACAGGTGGGTTTGCCCCCGCGCTTGTGTCATCATGCTGCGACCGCCGGTGAGTCCTCCTATTAAGCCTTCTATGAACAAACCATACGCATTGCTGCTTGCCTTCGCCCTGCTCCAGGGCTGCCAGAGCCTGGCCCCGCAAAAGGCCGAGCCTCCCGTTGCCGATGCCGCCAAGGCGGAGGCCGAGAAGCCCGTGGTGTATGGATCCTTCAAGCAAGACACCCTTTACAGCCTGCTGGTGGCGGAACTGGCCGGGCAGCGCAACCGCTTCGATATCGCCCTTGCCAACTACACCGACCAGGCCGCCAAGACCCAGGATCCCGGCGTATCCGAGCGCGCCTACCGCATCGCCGAATACTTGGGCGCCGACGAACCCGCCCTGGAAAACGCTTTGGTCTGGGCCCGCAACGACCCACAGAACCTCGACGCCCAACGCGCCGCTGCCATTCAACTGGCGCGCGCCGGCCGTTATGACGACTCCATGGCCTACATGGAAAAGGTACTGCAGGGTCAGGGCGACACCCATTTCGATTTCCTGGCCCTGTCAGCTGCCGAAACCGACCAGAGCACACGTGACGGCTTGCTGCAGAGCTTCGAGCGGCTGTTGGCGAAATACCCCGACAACGGCCAGCTGGTATTCGGCAAGGCACTGCTGCTGAACCAGGACGGCAAGACCGAAGAAGCCCTGGAACTGCTCGAGTCACACCCCCCGCAAAATGGTGAAATCGCCCCGATCCTGCTGCGCGCCCGCCTGCTTCAGGCGCTGGACCGCGGCCCCGAGGCCCTGCCCCTGCTGCGCGGCGCCATTCGCGACAACCCGGACGACAAACGCCTGCGCCTGACCTACGCCCGCACCTTGGTCGAGCAGGACCGTATCGCCGATGCCAAGGGCGAATTCCTCAGCCTGGTCCAGCAGTACCCCGACGACGACGAACTGCGCTACTCCCTGGCCCTGGTGTGCCTGGAGAACAAGGACTGGGACGAGGCCGAGGGCTACCTGCAGGAACTGATCGAGCGCGACAGCAATGTCGACGCCGCGCACCTCAACCTGGGCCGTATCCGCGAAGAGCGCCACGACCCCGCAGGTGCCCTGCGTGAATACGCCCTGGTCGGCCCGGGCGCCGACTACCTGCCGGCGCAACTGCGCCAGGCCGACATTCTGATCGCCAACGGCCGTGGCAGCGAGGCCTCGCGCCTGCTTGCCGAGGCCCGCGAAGCGCAGCCGGACTACGCCATCCAGCTGTACCTGATCGAATCGGAAAGCTACAGCAACAACAACAAGGACGCCCAGGCCAACCAGGTGCTGCAGCAGGCCATCCAGCGCTACCCGGACGACCTCAACCTGCTTTACACACGCGCCATGCTGGCCGAAAAACGCGACGACCTGGCGCAGATGGAACAAGACCTGCGCGCGATCATCGCCCGCGAGCCGGAAAACGCCATGGCCCTGAACGCCCTGGGCTACACCCTGGCCGACCGCACGACCCGCTACGCCGAGGCCCGGACGCTGATCGAAAAGGCCCACCAGCTGACCCCCGACGACCCGGCAGTGCTCGACAGCCTGGGCTGGGTGAATTACCGCCTGGGCAACCTCGACGCGGCTGAAACCTACCTGCGCCAGGCGTTTGCCAACTTCCCCGACCACGAAGTGGCTGCCCACCTGGGCGAAGTGCTGTGGGCCAACGGCAAACGCCGCGAAGCCCGCCAGGTCTGGGCCAAGGGCTTCGATGCCCAGCCCGACAGCCCCCTCCTGCGCAAGACCCTCCTGCGCCTGACCGGATCCGAGACCCTTTAACGCCATGTTTCTGCGCCATTGCATTACCTTCACCCTGATCGCCCTGCTCGCCGGCTGCGCCGGCTTTGGAAGCCGCGAGGCCCTGCAAGGCCATGGCGACCCACAGCAGTGGCGCGCCCATAAAGAGCAACTGAGCAGCCTCGATGGCTGGCAGATCAACGGCAAGGTCGGCATCCGCGCACCGCGCGATTCGGGCAGCGGCACGCTGTTCTGGCTGCAACGCCAGGATTACTACGACATTCGCCTGGCCGGCCCGCTGGGCCGAGGTGCCGCCCGCCTCACCGGTCGCCCCGGCGGCGTGGTGCTGGAAGTGGCCAACCAGGGCCGCTACGAAGCCCCCAGCCCCGAAGCCCTGCTGGAAGAGCAACTGGGCTGGCGATTGCCGGTCTCGCACCTGGTCTGGTGGGTACGCGGCCTGCCCGCCCCTGACAGCAAGAGCAAACTGAGCCTTGACGGCGACAGCCGCCTGGCTACCCTCGACCAGGATGGCTGGCAGGTGCAGTACCTGAGCTACACCGAGCAGAACGGCTACTGGTTGCCCGAGCGCCTGAAGCTGCACGGCCAGGACCTGGACGTGACCCTGGTGATCAAGGACTGGCAGCCGCGCCAGCTGGGGCAGTGAGCCCATGCACACGCTGACCCTGCCGGCACCGGCCAAGCTCAACCTGTGGCTGCACATCGTTGGCCGCCGCGCCGACGGCTACCATGAGCTGGAAACGGTGTTTCAGTTTCTCGACCACGGCGACGAACTGCGCTTCGCCCTGCGCGATGACGGCGTGATTCAGTTGCATACCCCTGTCGAGGCAGTACCGCACGACAGCAACCTGATCGTGCGTGCTGCGCGCAAGCTACAAGCGCAATCAGGTACCCCATTGGGTGCGGACATCTGGCTGACCAAGGTCCTGCCCATGGGTGGCGGCATCGGTGGCGGCAGTTCGGATGCTGCCACCACCCTGCTGGCCCTCGCCCACCTGTGGCAGCTGGATTGGGACGAAGACCGCCTGGCCGCCCTGGGCCTGAGCCTGGGGGCGGATGTACCGGTATTCGTGCGCGGCCATGCAGCCTTCGCCCAGGGCGTGGGCGAACAGCTGACCCCGGTCGACCCGGAAGAACCCTGGTATGTCGTGCTGGTGCCGCAAGTGTCTGTCAGCACAGCAGAAATTTTTTCACATCCGCAGTTGACACGTGATTCACTGCCCCTTAAGATGCGCCCCGTTCCCAAGGGAAACAGTCGAAATGACTGCCAACCGGTGGTAGAGCAGAATTACCCAGAAGTTCGAAATGCATTAAATTCACTGGGGAAATTCACCGAAGCTCGATTAACCGGCACTGGAAGCTGTGTGTTTGGGGCCTTCCCAAGCAAAGCCGAAGCTGATAAAGTTCTGGCCCTTCTTTCAGCGACCCAAACAGGGTTTGTGGCGAAAGGAAGCAATGTTTCGATGTTGCATCGCAAGCTGCAAAGTCTGGTCAAGAAGTCGGGCGCATAAGCGTTCGCAAGCAACAGATACAGGGGCGTCGCCAAGCGGTAAGGCAGCAGGTTTTGATCCTGCCATGCGTTGGTTCGAATCCAGCCGCCCCTGCCATTTTCCTTATACTCATCCAGGTATACCCTCAGCCTCCAGGTACTGCGCGTGTCCAAGATGATGGTCTTTACGGGGAACGCTAACCCCGATCTGGCTCGGCGTGTAGTACGTCAGCTGCATATCCCTCTCGGTGACGTCTCTGTCGGTAAATTCTCCGACGGCGAGATCAGCACTGAGATCAATGAAAATGTTCGTGGTAAAGACGTTTTCATTATTCAGCCGACCTGTGCCCCGACCAACGATAACCTGATGGAACTGGTAGTGATGGCCGACGCCTTCCGCCGCTCCTCAGCATCCCGAATCACCGCCGTGATTCCTTACTTCGGATATGCCCGCCAGGACCGCCGTCCGCGTTCGGCACGTGTAGCCATCAGCGCCAAAGTCGTCGCTGACATGCTCACTGTCGTCGGTATCGACCGTGTACTCACTGTCGACCTGCACGCTGACCAGATCCAAGGCTTCTTCGATATTCCCGTCGACAACATCTACGGCTCGCCCGTACTGGTAGACGACATCGAAGACCAGCGTTTCGAGAACCTCATGATCGTATCCCCGGACATCGGTGGTGTTGTGCGCGCACGCGCCGTCGCCAAGTCCCTGGGTGTCGACCTGGGTATCATCGACAAACGCCGTGAAAAGGCTAACCACTCCGAGGTCATGCACATCATCGGCGACGTCGAAGGGCGCACCTGCATCCTGGTAGACGACATGGTCGACACCGCCGGCACCCTGTGCCACGCGGCCAAAGCCCTGAAAGAACACGGCGCTGCCAAGGTTTATGCCTATTGCACGCACCCTGTCCTGTCGGGCCGCGCGATCGAGAACATCGAGAAGTCGGTACTGGACGAGCTGGTGGTGACCAACACCGTACCGCTGTCCGCCGCTGCTCAAGCCTGTGACCGTATCCGCCAGCTGGATATCGCACCGGTTGTCGCTGAAGCGGTACGCCGTATCAGCAACGAAGAATCGATCAGCGCGATGTTCCGCTAAGCGGAACCCGTGTTGATATGAAGCGCCCCGCCCCAACCTGTGTTGGGGCGGGGCTTTTTTGCCATCCCCGTCTGGCGCTGGTCGCAAACGCCATTCGGGAGGCTATTTTGGAGAAGTAAAATGACCGATTTCATCCTGAACGCCCAAGCGCGTACTGACCTGGGGAAAGGTGCGAGCCGCCGCCTGCGTCACTCCGCCAGCATCCCTGCCGTAGTTTACGGTGGCGATAAAGAAGCCCAATCCCTGACCATCGTGGCCAAGGAAATCGCCAAACTGTTCGAAAACGAAGCTGCCTTCAGCCACGTTATCGAACTGAACGTCGACGGCGCCAAGCAGAACGTCGTGGTCAAGGCCATGCAGCGTCATCCAGCCAAAGGCTTCATCATGCACGCCGACTTCGTTCGCGTCGTAGCTGGCCAGAAGCTGACCGCTGTTGTTCCAGTGCACTTCATCAACGAAGAAGCACCGGTCAAGAAAGGCGGCGAAGTTTCGCACGTTGAATCGCAGATCGAAGTTTCCTGCGAAGCCAAAGACCTGCCAGAGTTCATCGAAGTCGACCTGGCCAACGCTGAAATCGGCACCATCATCCACCTGTCGGACCTGAAAGCTCCGAAAGGCGTAGAGTTCGTCGCTCTGGCCCACGGTGATGACAAAGCTGTTGCCAACGTTCACGCTCCGCGCGTTTCCGCCGAAGCTGCTGAAGAAGGCGCTGCCGAGTAATCCACTCGCACGCCGGCGTTGATCGGGTTACAGTGCCGCGCGCACTGTAGCCCACCAACTCCAAGGAAGAGCCCCTGACGTGACCGCCATCCAGTTGATCGTCGGCCTGGGTAACCCCGGCCCCGAATACGAACAGACCCGGCATAACGCAGGGGCTCTTTTCGTTGAACGCATTGCCAGCGCACAGCGTGTTTCGCTGACCGCTGACAAAAAATATTTCGGCCTGACGGCTAAGTTCAGCCATCAGGGCAACGACGTTCGTTTGTTGATCCCCACCACCTACATGAACCGTAGCGGCCAGGCCGTGGCGGCCTTGGCCAATTTCTTCCGCATCAAGCCGGAAGCGATCCTGGTGGCGCACGACGAACTCGACCTGCCCCCGGGCGTTGCCAAGCTCAAGCGCGGCGGCGGTCATGGGGGGCACAACGGCCTGCGCGACATCATCGCGCAGCTCGGCAACCAGAACGACTTCCACCGCCTGCGGCTTGGCATCGGCCACCCGGGCGACGCCAAACTGGTCTCCAACTTCGTCCTGGGCCGCGCGCCGCGCGCCGAGCAGGAGAAGCTCGACGCCAGCATCGATTTTGCCCTCGGCGTGCTGCCGGACGTGCTTGCCGGCGATTTCGCCAAGGCGATGCGCGAACTGCACAGCCAGAAGGCCTGATTTCCTTTAGAGAGGGGAATACCCATGGGTTTCAATTGCGGCATCGTCGGCCTGCCCAACGTCGGCAAGTCCACCCTGTTCAACGCCTTGACCAAATCTGGCATCGCGGCGGAGAACTTCCCTTTCTGCACTATCGAGCCGAACAGCGGCATCGTGCCGATGCCCGACGCGCGCCTGGCTGCGCTGGCTGAAATCGTCAAGCCGAACCGCATCCTGCCGACCACCATGGAGTTCGTCGACATTGCCGGCCTGGTGGCCGGTGCATCGAAAGGCGAAGGCCTGGGCAACAAGTTCCTCGCCAACATCCGCGAGACCGACGCCATTGCCCATGTAGTCCGCTGCTTCGAAGACGAGAACGTGATCCACGTTTCCAACAGTGTGGACCCCAAGCGTGACATCGAGATCATCGACCTCGAACTGATCTTCGCTGACCTGGACAGCTGCGAGAAGCAACTGCAGAAGGTCGCGCGCAATGCCAAGGGCGGTGACAAAGAGGCGCTGGCACAGAAGGCCATCCTCGAGCAGCTGATCCCGCACTTCACCGAAGGCAAGCCGGCACGCAGCCTGATGAAGAACATGAGCGCCGAAGACAAGGCGGTCATCCGCGGCTTCCACCTGCTGACCAGCAAGCCGGTGATGTACATCGCCAACGTCGCCGAAGACGGCTTCGACAACAACCCGCACCTGGACGTGGTCAAGGCCATTGCCGAGGAAGAAGGCGCGGTCGTGGTGCCGGTGTGCAACAAGATCGAAGCAGAAATCGCCGAGCTCGACGATGGCGAAGAGAAAGACATGTTCCTCGAGGCCCTGGGCCTGGAAGAGCCAGGCCTGAACCGCGTGATCCGCGCTGGTTACGAACTGCTCAACCTGCAGACCTACTTCACCGCTGGCGTGCAGGAAGTTCGCGCCTGGACCGTACGCGTGGGCGCCACCGCACCACAAGCGGCCGGCGTAATCCACACCGACTTCGAGAAAGGCTTCATCCGTGCTGAAGTCGTGGCCTATGACGACTTCATCCAGTTCAAGGGGGAAAGCGGCGCCAAGGAAGCCGGTAAGTGGCGCCTGGAAGGCAAGGATTACATCGTCAAAGATGGCGACGTGATGCACTTCCGCTTCAACGTCTGATGGATGCCGTGGAATTCCACGGTACTTGAAAGACTTCAAAACCCCCCTGATCGCCAGGCGATACGGGGGTTTTGTGTTTTTGGGCCACCATTTTCATCCATTGAGATCCGAGCGTTCGTTGACTACTCTTCCGGGTACGACGCCCATAACCCGATTTCAAAAACCGGGTATGGCGAAAACCGGAGATCAGACGATGCTTACTGATACCCAATGCCGCACCGCGAAGCCCAAGGACAAACCTTATAAACTCACGGATGGAAAAGGCCGTATCTCGAGGTCAAACCCAACGGCACCAAAGCGTGGCGCTACCGATTCAGTATCCGTATCACAGACACCACCAAGGAAAGCACCTTCGCGGGTGGGTGACTATGCCATTGCGTCCCGTGGCGAGAGTGATGAAGACGCCCTGGCACGTCGTAAAGGTCGACGCTTTACCCTGGCAGAAGCACGCGAAGAACGTCTCAAGGCCCGAGGCCTGGTGAAACAAGGCATCAATCCCGCCAGACATCGACAACTGCTACGCATCAAGCAGCAGCAAGACAACGCCACTACATTCGAGGCGGTCGCGCGGGAGTGGCTGGCACTCAAAGACTGGGAAGACATCACCAAGGTCAAGCGTCTGGAAATGCTCGAACGCGTAGTGTTCCCGAAGATTGGTCCGTGGCCGATCAAGAGCATTACCCCCGCCCACATCCTTGATGTGCTCACTACTTCCGCCAAGAAAAACGGCCTGACGGTCGCTGCGGCGGCTAAACGGAGCATGTCCGGTATTTTCGAACTCGCCGTCTCGAGGCTGCGAGCAGATACAGACCCGGTCTATCCAGTCCGCCGCGCCCTGCCCGCTAACAAAACTCAGCACAAACGTCCGCTAACAACCGATGAAATTGGCCAGCTTTTACGCGACGTGGAAGGCCACTGCGGGCGTCATGAAACAGAAATTGCCTTTCGCCTGATGTGGCTGACGCTATGCAGACCCAATGAAGCAGTCGAAGCCCGCTGGGCAGAGTTCGACCTGGGTGCAGCTCGCTGGCGTATCCCGGCCGAGCGAATGAAGAAGCGTAAAGAGCACAACGTGCCCCTGCCAACTCAGACTGTCGCAATGTTACGAGGCTTGCAAACCGTCACTGGCAAATACGAGCACCTCTTCCCCCATCGAGATGAACGCTCGAAACCCATGGTCGCGGCGTCGTTTCGCCAGATGCTGAAATCCCTGGGCTGGAGTGGGAAGTACAGCCCTCATGCCACCAGGACCACGGGGAGCACCCGCCTCAATGAATTGGGCTATCCGGGAGATTGGATTGAGCGTCAACTTGCCCAGGCTGAACCGAACGCGGTGCGACGCACCTACAATCAGGCGGAATACTTGGCAGATCGCACAGTCATGATGCAGCAGTGGGCAGATATGCTCGACGCATGGATGCGCGGGGAAACGAATATTACGCCGATCACCAAGAGCATGGCCCGATAATGACGCGTCCACGGTGTGGCGACAGCGGCGACACTGGCGACATCCCACGTGCGACTTGGCCGGCAGCAGGCGACATCGGTGGCGACTGTCGCCGTGGTACGACGTGAACGACGGCTTTTCAGTCAAAGTCCCTGCGCATGGGAAGGCTCCGCATTCCCATGCACAGGGGCTCGCATCAAGAAGGCGACAAACGGCCCATCGTCCACTCACCACCACTCACGGCTACCTCTTTCCGCTATCGAATTTTGGCGCAATGAGCAGTGCCTAACTTGATTGACCCAGCCATCCCACCGGCGCTAGAAAGAAGCCTCGAAGCGCTGCCGCTGGCAGCACCCAGGTGACCCGAACCTTCAAGGTCACGCCGCTTTATACGGTCGTTCTCCCAAGGGCGATTAGCATCCGGCAGCTCGCCCGGTCACCTTCCCGGTGATGGGTGCTCTTTAACCTCATGGCCCTCGTGCGCCAGCTACACCGTACTGCGCTGTCCTGCAGCAACCTCCGATTCTTGCGCCAACTTGCGCCCGTCTCTTTTTCCAGAAAATAGACGGGCGCTCCTGACACTGCTGCAGCCCTGCTCGCACATGGCTTTGCGGCCATCCCCCTCGTGACAATCGGCGTGACAAACGCCGATGTCACCAGCAACAGCGCTGTAGATGATGGTGCCGCAGCCCAGGGAATGGACTGCACCTGACTGACAGTCAGGCATGCCCCGGTCATCGCATTGCTGCTTGCTTGTGGCTCAGGATCTCGCGGCGCTGGTCTCGTCAGCCAGTGCAGCCTCCACCCGCCCACCGCTATCGGTGCTCAGGAGGCCAGATCATGAGATGCCCTTGCTCTTAGTCGTAAGGAGCCGCCAGTCCCGCGTCAGTGGACACCCTCACAGGTCGCAGGGGCCTTGATCCCTGATAACACTCAGCATTCTTGGCGGGATGACGTGAGGATGGACTTCAGGCTAGCTAAGAGAGGACACAGATCATGGCTGTAGTTGAAACGCGAGGTGGGTGGAAGGTCAGTCCCAAGACTAGCGAAGCCGGCCCCATTTAAGCTTCACGAAAACCTGAAGTTGGACACCTCGTCATCGCAAGGGCTATTGTTTGGTAACCTCTACGCTTACTGGTTCACTGAGGATTGTAGCGAGAGGCTACAAGCTTCACCTGGGACGTAGAGGCTGAAGACGGTGATAGATACTAGCCTAGTGGCGAAGCTAAAGGCTGAGAATGCAAGATTGGTCGCCTTGCTGGATGCTCATGGCATCGATTGGCGTCTGCCGGCCGAGCCAGTCAAGATCGAGGTTGTTCAAGCAGAACACACACAACAATTCGGCACAGAAGCAAAGCTTGCCCTATTCCGGAGCTTGTTTCGTGGTAGGACAGACGTTTATCCAATTCGCTGGGAAAGCAAGGCAGGCAAATCAGGATACACACCCGCCTGCGCAAATGAATGGAAACCTGGCGTTTGTGAAAAGCCCCGAATTAAATGCGGGGACTGCGGTAATCGTCAGCTACTTCCTCTCACCGATGAGGTCGTTTATCGCCATCTAGCTGGTGAAGTGGTTATTGGCATCTACCCCCTGCTCCCGGATGACACCTGCTATCTTCTGGCGGTCGATTTTGATGAAGCCGAATGGCGTGATGATGCACGAGCCTTCGCTCAGTCGTGTCATGAACTGAACGTACCAATGGCACTGGAAATATCCCGTTCAGGTAAAGGCGCTCATTGCTGGATTTTCTTCAAGCAAAGTGTTCCCGCTCATGATGCCCGACGTCTTGGTGCGGCAATCATCAGCCATGCATGTGAACGTACACGCCAATTGGCACTCGCTTCTTATGATCGGTTGTTCCCAAATCAGGACTACATGCCTAGAGGCGGCTTCGGAAATCTTATCGCGCTTCCATTGCAAAAGCGAGCCAGAGCTCACAACAACAGCGTTTTTGTCGACAGCGAGCTTGAACCTTATCTCGATCAGTGGGCCTTCTTAGCATCGGTTCAGAAAATGCCTCCGGAGGATATTCCGTTCGTTGTCACCCAAGCGATTGGGAAGCAGGACCCTACAGGAGTCATGTATGTTGACGACGACGGCGATGCAGAACCTTGGAAGGCTCGTGAGTCAAAGTCACCAAAATTGACGTGCCCATTGCCAGCCTCTATCAACGTCACGCTGGCTAACATGATTTACTTTGAAAAGTCGGCGTTGCCGCAACCATTAGCAAACCAGCTTGTCCGGCTAGCCGCGTTTCAAAATCCCGAATTCTACAAAGCTCAAGCCATGCGCATGTCGGTGTGGAACAAGCCGAGAATAATCGGTTGCGCCCAGAACTTCCCCAAACATATTGCGCTGCCACGTGGCTGCCTGGATGCTGCACTGGAGCTGCTAGGGGTAAATGGCATCTCCCCTGAGTTTCAAGATGAACGCTTCGCCGGTGACCCGATTGACGTGAGTTTCCTCGGGACCTTGCGTCCAGACCAGGAAGATGCCATCGGCAAAATGCTGAATCATGATACCGGAATTCTTTGCGCACCTACGGCGTTCGGCAAAACGGTCAGCGCAGCTGCATTGATTGCTAGACGTGGCGTTAATACATTAATACTTGTGCATCGGACCGAATTATTAAGACAGTGGCAAGAACGCGTGCAAGCGTTCTTGGGTGTTGGCAAGGGTGTGGTTGGAACGATTGGGGGCGGAAAAGCAAAACCTACAGGCATCATCGATATTGCCGTAATGCAATCGTTATCGCGAAAAGGTGAGATCAGCGATCACGTTAAAAACTACGGACAAATTATCGTCGATGAGTGTCATCACTTGTCAGCAGTGTCATTCGAGGCACTACTGAGAACCACGACTGCGCGATACGTGCTGGGCCTCACGGCAACCCCAGTGCGACGAGATGGGCAACAACCAATAATTTTCATGCAATGCGGACCGATCCGACACTCTGCTGCTCGACCGGCGAGCGCACCTCATGATCTATCTGTCGTGCCCAGACTGCTACCAAAGCCAGTTGTGGTCCCTGACGGTTCTGGAATCCAAGACGTTTTCCGGAAGTTAGCAAGCGACTCTGAGCGGACAGCCAAAATCGTCTCGGAGATCGAACTGGCATACAGCCAAGGTAGAAAAATTCTAGTTCTAACAGAACGGACGGAGCATGTGGATACCTTGGAGCTTGAGTTGAAGCAGCGCGTGAATAACCTTTTCACACTTCATGGGCGAATGCCTAAAAAACAACGAATTGCCCGTATGCATGAGCTTGAGTGCCTTGCCCCGGATGCACCACGAGTACTGTTGGCGACGGGGAAACTAGTCGGTGAAGGCTTCGATCATCCGCCATTGGACACGCTGGTGCTGGCAATGCCCATCTCATGGAAGGGAATCCTCCAGCAATATGCAGGACGATTGCATCGGTCACATGCCGATAAAGCCGACGTGCGAGTGATCGACTTCGTTGACGAGGGCAGTGCCGCGCTAATGAGAATGTGGGATAAGCGCCAAGCAGGTTACAAAGCGATGGGCTACCGCATGACCGACCCCTTGATTACCATGGACCTAGTTTGAATACGGTTTGACGGTTCATACGCCACTACTCCGCTGCAATCGCGAAACCATAGTTATCCTCAATATCCGGTTCGTTAGCCGCTTACACTCGAAACCCAATATCACTCAGGTACTGCTCGGCAGTATTGCCCAGACAAAAACGAATGGTGGTAAAAAAACCCGGCCAACGTTGACGGTAATAGCGCTCCGCGAGTGAGCGCAAGGCTTCCTCAGGACGAATGTTCTGAAGGCGCAAGCTCTTCTTATTGCGTTCTATATCCCAGTGAACACGTAAGCGCGCCTCACACAAGCGAACGCAATTGAGATTGAGCATATCGATTGTGTGCTGCACCAACTCCTGGGTACTAGGGTGCTTGTTCCCCGGCAGCGCCGTGCGGGCACAGGCCTGCTCATCGGGAAGCAATCGTCCTGTACTTCTCTCCAGGAAAAACAGGCTTGGGAAAGAAGGTAAATTTGTTGGATTGATGACCCAGCCCTCGCAGCTTTCAGCAAGCTTGCCAGTTCCAATCATCTGATCCTTGTAGGCATCACAACTGAGGTTGGACGGTAACGGATCTAGCGCATAGGGCGCCGGCACATGGCGCTGAGATCCGCCCATGCAGACTGCGATCATGTTCTGCCAATCAAGTGCCCAATTATGGGCCGTCGCGGTATCCGATTTGGGATGAAAATGCTCCACTCGACACTTAAGTGAATCATTGTCGCGGATGTCAATTTCACAGTAGCCACACAGTCCGCCCTGCCCATTGACTAAGCGAAACCGGATAGCCTCGTACGCAGTTCGACCAGTTGCGTCGCCCCGCATCTGATCCCAAGTACTCCGCAAATTCCCTGCACGATACCCCGCCAGCTCATCGGGTTCATCAAGCCTAATGACTTGCTTCATTCACCCAACTCCCACTTACGATTCTCAATCTGAAGATCAGCATCAAGCAGTGCTGGCTCCTGCCCCTGATAGCGCTCATCTAGCTTTTTGCGCAGTTCCAGAGCTCGCGGACTACTCCACTGGTCTCTATCAACCAACGCCAGGTACTCCTTCAACTCTTGAGTCGCAAGGCTGGCTGGAGGACGTACTTCATCAAGACCCAGCACCTGCCGAAGCATACGCTCCGGCTCCGAGCCTTCGGTGCCTGGTGGCGCGGAATAGACCTTATTGTCCTTCAGTATGCGGATGCACTCGGAAGGCACGGACGTCAACACTTGCGGGCTATGAGTGGTTATAACGAACTGGATTTGCGGGAATACTTCTCGCAATTGGGTAAGGATGATTTGCTGCCAACGTGGGTGCAGGTGCATGTCCACTTCGTCGATCAGCACCACGCCGCGTGTTTGCCTTGCTGCATCGCCCCCCAGATGAGGGTTGAGTTTGATACAGCGATAGGCGATATCACCGATCATGGCTAGCACACTTCGGATGCCATCGCTGAGTTGGTCAACATCCAAGGTGCCATGTAGGTCATGGCTGAGTACCAACGAGCTTTCCTGAGTTACGCTGAATTCCAACTGGTGCCATCCGGTCGTCGTACTGAGAAAGCTATCGATGGCTTGCTGAACAACACGAACACGATCTTCTGCAGCCTGCAGTTCCTCAACACGTGCGCGCCTTTCAAGCTGGCGAATTTGCTGTTCGCGCAGACTCTGAAATGCCCAGATGAACCATTCCTTGAAGTGCTTGTAGGATGAGGCCGGATCCAGGCAGTTCAGGTAGGCGAATGTGCGGACATAAAAGTCGGTTTCGCGAGTGTCATCTTTGCCTTTCAAATTTTCAGTCAGGCGCTTCTGCGCCCAGAGCCGCCCAGTACCGTAGTAGCCAAATACCGGCAGATCCAAAGTCGGCTTTTCCGGGTCTCGGATTTGATCCTGGACAGCACCAGCCCACTGCCGCATAAACCCGGTATCACCGTCATCCTTGGTCTTGGTAGCTCTGGCTTCTTTATCTCGATAGCGAACCCATGTAGAGACTGCCCCGCTACCAAAGTCTCCAGACATAGTTACCCGAGCTGGTAACTGCCGGGCCATATCTCCACTGGTCAGACGCAACAGGCGCACGTCATCAATAGCGATAGCGTTACCAGGGTCGTTGAATGCATTACGTGCGAGGTCGAAGCTATTGACAAAGGGCCAGAGCGCGATACGAATAGCATCCAACAGGGTTGATTTGCCCTGGCCATTTTCAGCCACCAATACGGTTAGCTGTGAATGCAAGGGGACTTCCAGATCTGCGTAACAGCGGAAGTTCTCCAGACGCAACAGATCCAGCTTCACAGGCTTTCCTCCGGCTTAATCACTAGGGATAACATCTCACTCAAGTCGCATTTGACTCTGGCAATGTCGAACTCCAGCTCGCTCTTGAATGGATGCTTAATGTAATAAAGGCTACTCACCTATCGGCCATCCACCAGTAAATTGGCAAGAATGTATTTTTCGCCCGGATTGTAGCGGGAGAAGATCTCGTTCTTGGTGTGCTCCGCGATCATCGGATCGAATAGATGCGCCAGTTGGATACACCACGCCTCCAAGGTCAGCTTGAATTCGCTAGCTGGGGCATCAACCGCCAGAGCTATACTAGCCTGGGCCAGCTCAAGGCGGGGCTCGTCGCTGCGAAGCAGTATCTGGTCACCGTGACGACCGGCACATTTCTGGTAGCCGACGCGGACCGCCGAGTCACCAGCCTTGTCGACACTTGTGCCTTTAACCACCTCGTCGCCATGCAGGCCGCGAATCTGAGCGTCTTTTGCGATGTCCTCCAGACTGACCATTCGAGTTTCTACAAATTGTCAACTTTATCAGTCTACTTGAATGCCGCCGACCTCGTCACTCGACCCTCTCAGAAAGAAAGCCCCGATAGACGACGGCTTGGACATCTGCTTGACGGGACGTCGGCTCCACCGAGGCAAATTCACCTGGCTTGGCACGCGCCACGGTTCACAAATGGAGCTGAGCACCGAACTGCTACACACCTTGACACCGGGCTCACCATAGCAGAGAGGTTTGGTCAAATGCCTCAGCGTGCGGAGCAAAACGCAACCGCGGTGACAGCAAAGTCACACGCCACTCAAACCGGGCGCTAAACCGGGTATGACACATATCGACTCGTACTAAAACCCAGACCTTATGAGGCCTAAGCGCTCTGACTTCTGGTTTAACGTCTAAGCGGTAGCCTGCAGTAACCAGAAACCCCTTGCGGCTTATGCCTCAAGGGGTTTTCGTTTTTTGTGGCCTGTGCCGGCTTCATCGCCGGCAAGCCGGCTCCCACAGGCCGCCTCTGCGCGACAGACCAGCCCGTAGGGCTGGGTAATCTCCCACAATGTATCGCGCAGGCTTTGCAAATTTTGAGAAAGACAATTGCTCCGACCTGGTCCGCCGGTCCGGTATGGCCAAACGCCGGGCTGCCAGCGCATCACTTCACAAATTCCTGAACTGATTATTTGTCGCCAGCGATTTTTCCCCCCGGCAAGCCCCACCAGAATCGCTTCACCACAATCATAAAAAACCGTGAGGCCACCCCGTGGACCAGACCCTGCAGGTACGGCAAGCCGCCGCCGACCTTGTTGCCGCCTTCGCCAGCAATGACACCGCCCGCTACTTCGCCTGCTTCAGCGAAGACGCCACGTTCCTTTTTCACACCTTGGCGCAACCACTGCTGTCACGCCGGGCCTATGAGGAGGTCTGGGCCCAGTGGCAGGCCGAAGGGTTTGCCGTGCTCGCCTGCGCGTCCAGCAACGCCCAGGTCAGCCTGCAAGGCGACGTGGCGATCTTCATGCATGATGTGGCCACGCATCTGCGCATCGGCGGTGCCGAGCACCAGCTGAACGAGCGCGAGACCATCGTGTTCCGCCGCCACGCTGACCAGTGGCTGGCCTGCCACGAACACCTGTCGGCCGTATCGCCGGCCTGATCACCTTTTTGCGGCCCTGCCGCCCTGCCATCGCACCCACAAGAAGGCTTGCGCACTTCGCCGGCCCACAACAAGCGCTGGAGCATCACCATGAGCCACTCGACCGGTATCGAGACCAACGGTGTCGAACAGATCCCCGCCGATCAACGCGACGCCTCCCCGCTGGACCTGTTCCGCCTGATCTTCGGCGGCGCCAACACATTCGCCACCGCCGTGCTCGGCAGTTTCCCGGTGCTGTTCGGGCTGTCGTTCCAGGCGGGAGTGTGGGCAATCGTGCTCGGTGTCGCCGTTGGGGCGCTGATCCTGGCACCGATGGGCCTGTTCGGCGCGCTGAACGGCACCAACAACGCGGTCTCCTCGGGCGCGCACTTTGGCGTGCACGGACGCATCGTCGGCTCGTTCCTGTCGCTGCTCACGGCAGTGGCATTCTTTTCGCTGTCGGTGTGGAGTTCGGGCGATGCCCTTGTCGGCGGCGCCAAGCGCCTAGTCGGCCTGCCGGAAACCGACCTGACCCTGGGCCTGGCCTACGGCCTGTTCGCGGTGCTGGTGCTGGTGGTGTGCATCTTCGGCTTCCGCTTCATGCTGTGGGTCAACAAGATTGCCGTGTGGGCGTCGAGCCTGCTGTTCCTGCTGGGTATCGCTGCTTTTGCCGAGCCGTTCGACGCCGGCTACGCAGGCAGCGTAAACCTGGGCCAGGCCGGTTTCTGGGCAGCTTTCGTCGGCGCTGCGATCCTGGCCATGAGCAACCCGGTGTCATTCGGCGCCTTCCTCGGTGACTGGTCGCGCTACATTCCACGCGAAACCCCCAAGGCGCGCATCATGCTGGCGGTGATAGCGGCCCAGGGTGCCACGCTGATTCCATTCCTGTTCGGCCTGTGCACCGCCACCCTGGTGGCCACCCAGGCACCGGACTACATTGCCGCCAACAACTATGTCGGCGGGCTGCTGGCTGTCGCCCCCAGCTGGTTCTTCCTGCCGGTGTGCCTGATTGCGGTGATCGGCGGTATGTCCACCGGCACCACGGCGTTGTATGGCACAGGCCTGGACATGTCCAGCGTGTTCCCACGCCTGCTCAGCCGTGCCGGCGCCACGCTGCTGATCGGGGTGCTGGCGATCGGCTTCATTTTCATCGGCCGCTTCACCTTCAACCTGGTGCAGAGCGTGTCGACCTTCGCCGTGCTGATCATTACCTGCACCAGCCCGTGGATGGTGATCATGATCCTCGGCCTGGTCACCCGCCGTGGTTTCTACCACGCCGATGACCTGCAGGTATTCACCCGCGGCCAGCGGGGTGGCCACTACTGGTTCCTGCACGGCTGGAACTGGCGCGGCATGGGCGCTTGGGTCCCCAGCGCAGTGGTCGGCCTGTGCTTCGTGAACCTGCCGGGGCAGTTCGTCGGGCCGCTGGGCGACCTGGCCGGTGGCATTGACCTGAGCCTGCCGGTCACCCTGGGGTTGGCCGGGGTGCTGTACCTGCTGCTGCTCAACCTGTTCCCCGAACCTGCCGGCGTGTATGGCCCGCAGGGCCCACGTTGGGTGCGTTGCAAACAGACTGCGCACACGCCTGTAACCACTGCCGAAATGGCCTGACTGGAAACCACCATGACCACTTCCCACTACATTGCCGGCCGCTGGGTCGACGGCCAGGGCAGCGACTGCATCAGCGTCAACGACCCTGCACTGGGCCAACCGTTTGCCGAACTGATGGCTGCCAGTGCCGAGCAAGTCGACCAGGCCGTGGCCGCCGCACGTGCAGCCCTGCCCGCCTGGAAATGCACCAGCGCCAGTGAACGCGCGGCGTATCTGCGCGGCTTCGCCGAACAGCTTGGGCAACGCCGCGAAGCGCTGGTCAACCTGCAGATGCGCAACAACGGCAAGCCGCGCCACGAGGCAGAAGTCGACCTGGACGACGCCATCGCGACCTTCAGCTATTACGCCGAGCTGGCTGAACAACTGCCTGGGCAAAACCGCGACGTACCGCTGGCTGCACCCGGTTTCACCGCCCGCACCCGCCTGGAGCCGGTGGGCGTGGTCGGCCTGATCGTACCCTGGAACTTCCCGCTGGTGACCAGCGCCTGGAAGCTTGCCCCTGCGCTGGCCGCTGGCTGCACCGTGGTGCTCAAGCCTTCGGAAGTGACCCCACTGAACGAACTCGCCTACGGCCAGATCGCCGACACCCTGGGCCTGCCGGCCGGAGTGCTGAATATCGTCAATGGCAAAGCCGAGACGGGTGCCGCGCTGAGCAACCACACAGGCCTGGACAAACTGTCGTTCACAGGCAGCAATAACGTTGGCAGCCAGGTGATGCGCAGCGCAGCGGCACAATGCCGGCCGGTCACGCTAGAGTTGGGCGGCAAGTCGGCGATTCTGGTGTTCGATGACTGCGACGTCGATGCGGCGGTGCAATGGATCGTTGCCGGCATCTGCTGGAACGCGGGCCAGATGTGCTCGGCCACATCACGCCTGCTGGTACAGGACGGCATTGCCGACGCCCTGCTGCCGCGCCTGCAGGCAGCGCTGGAAAAGCTGCGGGTGGGCAGCCCGCTGAGCGAAGAAGCCGACATGGGCCCACTGACCAGCCAGGCCCAGTGGCTGAAGGTGGCCGGCTACTTTGCCACGGCGCGGGAGGAAGGCTTGCAGTGCCTGGTCGGTGGCAAAGTGCTGGACCGTGGCGGCTGGTTCGTCAGCCCTACCCTGTATGCCGATGTGCCTGAAGACAGCCGCCTGTGGAACGAAGAAATCTTTGGTCCGGTGTTGTGCGCACGGCGCTTCGCCAGCGAACAGCAGGCAATTGCCGAGGCCAACGACAGCCGCTTCGGCCTGGTGGCGACGGTGTGCACCACAGACCTGGCGCGCGCCGAGCGGGTGGCCGATGCGCTGGAGGTGGGCCATGTGTGGATCAACTCGGTGCAGGCGGTGTTCGTCGAGACCTCATGGGGTGGCACCAAGGGCAGCGGTATAGGCCGTGAGCTGGGCCCTTGGGGCTTGTCGGGCTACCAGTCGGTCAAGCATGTAACGCGGTGCCTGGGCTGAACTGTAGGAGGGCCGCACGTGGCGGCCCCTTTCGACAGCTTCTGCCATTCATCTAGTCGCGTGCCACTGGCATGAAGCGCATCACGGCGCTTCGTCAGCCGGGCGCGCAGCTTCCTGTACCAGCACCATGCTCTGCGGCGAAGACAAGGCGATACCCTCGTCACGCAGCCGCCCAAGAATGGTGAACAGCAGGTCACTGCGGGTGCCAGACACCTGGCGCGGCCCAGCCACATAGCCACTGACCGCGATCACCATGCCATTGCTGGTCAGGTCTTTGAACGACACCGAGCTGGCGGGCGCGTCCAGAATCGCCTCGTGTTCGTGGTAAGCCGCCAGCAGCAACTCACGTACACGGTTGGCATCCGTATCCAGCGGCAGGGTCAACGTAATGCCGACCACCCCTAGCGCGTTGCCCATGGTGACGTTGCGCACGTTCTGCGAGATGAACTGCGAGTTGGGTACGATCACCGTGGAACGGTCGGACATCTGGATTTCGGTAGCGCGCACGTTGATACGGCGAATGTCGCCCTCGACGCCGGCCAGGCTTACCCAATCGCCGACCTTCACCGGGCGTTCGGTGAGCAGGATCAGGCCCGAGATGAAGTTCTGCACGATCTGCTGCAGGCCAAAACCGATACCGACCGACAAGGCACTGACCACCCAGGTCAGGCTGGTAAGGTTGATGCGCAGGGTAGACATCACCAGCATGGCCAGGAAAATGAATCCGAGGTAGCCCACCAGGGTGACCAGCGAGGCGCGCATGCCGGCATCCATGTCGGTTTCCGGCAGCAGCCGTTCGCTGAGCCAGCGCTTGACCACCCGGATGGCGAACAAGCCGCCGAGCAGAATCGCCACCGCCAGCAGAATGTCCTGCGGCACGATGTTCAGGTTGCCCAGCAATTTGCCACCAGTACCGTCCCAGTCGCCCAGGCTGAGCAGCAGTTCGCTGGGGCTGGTGCCCGAAGGCATCAACGCCAGCAGCAGCGCCAGGAACAGCACTACGGTGCGGCCGATACCGGCCAGGATGGTGCTGGCCTGGGCCTGGTGACGTGGCGCCAGCCCCAGGGTCGACGCCAGTGCCAGGCCGCCGGGCTGGCGTGGCGACAGCAGGGTTTCGCACAGGTCGCCGAAGAAGCTGGTCAGCAGGTAGGCGCACGTGATCACCAGGCTGACCCACAGCAGCTTGGCTGTAAGGAAGTAGGCAAGGGTCAGGTACCCGGTCACCATGGCCAGCATGATCAACCCCAGCCAGATGACCATCACGAACGGGATCAACCCGCCCAGGCCGGTGGGGCGTTCCAGTTCATGCTTGCGCAGGGTGCGGCGGTAGCGCTGCAACGCGCCGGCGAAGATCATCGCCACTACCAGCGCGGTCAGGCCGTTCACCGCCACGGTCAGCGCCAGGCTGGCACCGATCACGGTGTTGATGCGCTCCATGGTCATCATGACCATCAGTGCCAGGGCCAGCACCTTGGGGAACCAGCCCAGCGCGCTGGCCACTTCGTCGTGAATGGCGGGCAGGCGCCAGGACGGGCGCTGCAGCATCAGCATGGCACGGCCCAGGCCCGCGATGAACGCGCTGAACACCACCAGCGCCAGGATGTGGTTGACCAGGCTGGCGATATCGCTGCCCAGTTCGGCATTGCTCTCCAACCCCCAGCGCAGCAGGGAAACCGAACCGGCGATGGTGCCCAGGGTTGCCAGGCTGACCCCTAGCGCCAGGGCACTGCGGCGCAGCCGGCCTTCGGGCAACCAGCGGACCATGGCACGGGCCAATAGCCGCTCTATCCACAGGCGTACCAAGGTCCAGACCAGGATGGCCGCTACCAGGCTGGCCATGAACGGCC
This sequence comes from Pseudomonas sp. CJQ_9, assembly GCF_043106615.1. Lineage (NCBI taxonomy): Bacteria > Pseudomonadati > Pseudomonadota > Gammaproteobacteria > Pseudomonadales > Pseudomonadaceae > Pseudomonas > Pseudomonas sp. CJQ_9. The sequence goes on from NZ_JBICMS010000100.1 coordinate 41,157, forward strand.
AGCGGTGTTCGGGGCTGAACGCGCTGCCAATGGCAACGGCTGCTTCGCCCCGCAGGTCGCGCAGGCGCGCCACGTCATCCTGGGTGGGGCGGATGATGCTCTGCCAGAATGCCGGGCTCAACGGCGAGGCGGCGCGGCTGGTGATCTGCGAGTTGAACTGGCTGCGGCGCAAGTTGACGATTTGCGTAGACAGGTCGCGCGCCGACTGAGTCAGCTTGGTGGCCTGGTCCTGCTGGGCGACCAAGGCCTTTTTCTCGGCTTCCAGGGCCTTGCGCTGCTGGGTCAGGGCCGCAGGCTCGTCGGGCTGGGCCGGGCCAACCACCTTGAGCTTGTCGTCGAGCTTTTCCACATCGGTGGTGCGCTGCGCACTCAAGGCATCAGCCTGGCGCTGAACCTGCATGGCCGCCAGCCGCAACTGCGACAGCAGGTCGTCGTTGGCGTTACTGCTGACGCCTTGGCGAATCTGGTCCAGGCTATCGCTCAACTGCTCGATACTGGCGTTTTCATCCAGTGCCGGGGCTGCCGCATTGGCCAGGTTGGACAACGGTGTGGCGGGAGCCGCCGCGGCCGGGCCGGTGAGCACCAGCAGCAGCGCCAGCATGGCCATCAGGCCAGGGCAAAAACGAACAAGGCTCAGACGCCTCATCGAATATTCCTCTTTACAATCCGATTTGGCGGGGGATTCTACGCGGCTTCAAGGTATCAGGAGAGTGCCGTTTCTCGCCTCAGCAGTTGCTGCTTGCGCGCCACGCCCCAACGGTAGCCGCTGAGGTCGCCATCGCGGCGCACCACACGGTGACAAGGTATGGCCACGGCGATGCGATTGGCTGCACACGCCAGGGCTACCGCCCGCACCGCCTTGGGCGCGCCAATGCGTTCGGCAAGGTCGCTGTAGCTGATGCGGCTGCCAGCCGGCACCTCGCGCAGGGCTTGCCACACGCGCTCCTGGAACGCTGTGCCTTGTACATCCAGCGGCAGGGCCAGGCCCAGCGCCGGGGCCTCGACGAACCCCACCACCTCGGCAACCAGTTGCTCATAACCGCGGTCACCGCCGATCAACCGGGCCTTGGGGAACTGATCCTGAAGTTCATGCAGCAGGCTTTCAGGGTCGTCGCCCAGCAGGATCGCGCAAATGCCTTTCTCGCTTTGGGCCACCAGGATGGCGCCCAAATAACACTGGCCGAGAGCAAAATGAATGGTGGCCCCTGCGCCACCGGCCCGGTACTGCCGGGGGCGCATGCCCAGGCGCTGGTCGGCGCTGGCATAGAAGTGGCTGTTGGAGGTGTAGCCAGCATCGTAGATGGCATCGGTAACCGAGCACCGAGCATTTTCCAGGTGCGCGCGCAGGCGCCGGGCGCGAAAAGCGGTGGCGTAGGCCTTTGGGGTGACGCCGGTTTCGGCCTTGAACAGCCGGTGCAGGTGGTATGGGCTGACGGCCAGTTGCGCAGCGAGCTGGTCGAGGCTGGGGCTGGGGTCGCTGGCTTCGATCAGGCGGCAGGCGCGGATGACCAACTGGTTGTGGCGAGCCGCGCTGGCCTTGGCGCTAGCGGTGCAGCGCTTGCAGGCACGATAGCCAGCGGCTTCGGCAAACGCAGGGGTGTCGAAGAACTCGACGTTGCCGCGCTTGGCCAGCCGCGACTTGCAGTTGGGGTGGCAATAGATGCCGGTGGTGCGCACGGCATAGACGAAGTGGCCGACCGCAGCGGAGTCGCGGGCTTCGACGGCTTGCCAGCGTTGGTCGGGGGTGGTGTACGCGGTCATTGGTATGCTTCCAGACTCGTGCGGCCGGCTCCGGCCTTGACGGTGTATAAACCTCAGGCACGCCACAGGTACCAGGCCGCCACGGTTCGGTATGGCCGCCAAGCGCCGCCCAGCGAGCGCATCTGCGCCGGTGTCGGCGCTTTGTCCAGGCCCTTGAGGCGGCGATACCCCTCACGCACGCCAAAATCGTCGACGGGCAGGATATCCGATCGCTCCAGGCTATATATCAACAGCATTTCCACCGTCCACCGCCCTACCCCGCGCAGTGCTACCAGGCGTTCGATCAGGGCGTCGTCGCTCATGGCCAGTGCTGCTTCGCGGGTCGGCACCAGGCCGTCCAGCCTGGCTTGGGCAATGCCCTGGATAGTCGCCATCTTGCTCGCCGAAAAACCGCAGGCACGCAGGGTTTGCGGGCTTGCGGCCAATAACTGCTCGGGCGGCGGAAACGCATGCTGCGGGAACAACGCCAGCAACCGGCCCAGAATCGCCTCGGCCGCCCGGGCATGCAGCTGCTGGTAGGCAATCGCGCGCACCAGCGCCTCGTAAGGTTCGCGGCCAGGGGTGGCCTGGTGCAGGCATGGCCCGGTCGCGGCGACATGCCGCGCCCAGTCAGGGTCGAGCGCCGCCAGGTATTCGCCGGCTTGGCGGTAAGCCGCTGGGGAAAGGTCGGCCAGAATCATGGCGGCTCCATCACGTCGAGTGCAGGTGCAGCTTAGCGCAGCCGTTCATCGGGCGAACGCCGGTTCTTGCGCGGCTAATTCCTGGCCCACCATTGCCCCGCGCCATCCTCCGCGCATAGAATTGAGAACTGTTCACATTCGCACATCTCATGGGACCGGCCTTGGCAACGATGCAGATTAACGACACGCTCAAACCGGCCGAGGTCGCTCTGCTCTACCAGTCCCACCATGCCTGGCTGCGTGGCTGGTTGCGCAGCCGCGTGGGGTGCAGTGAACATGCGGCCGATCTGGCCCAGGATACCTTCGTGCGGGTATTGCGCGCACGCCAGGCATCGCCGTTGAAAGAGCCGCGCGCCTACCTGAGCAGCATTGCCCGTGGCTTGATGATCGACCAGTTCCGCCGCCGCGCGCTGGAGCGGGCCTACCAGCAGAGCCTGGCCCAGGTGCCAGAAACCGAGGTGCCCAGCGAAGAGGCTCGGTTACTCATCCTTGATGCCCTGGCGCGCCTGGACCGCGCCCTGCACCAGCTCAAACCGCGGGCGCGCCAGGCCTTCATGCTGGCCCAGCTGGACGGTATGAGCATTGTTCAGATCGCCCGGCAACTGCGGGTGTCGCGCGCGACCATCGAGCGCGACCTGGCCACCGCCCTGGGTGTCTGCTACCGGTTGCGCTATGCCGATGCCTGATGCCACCCCCACCCAAGCCCAGGTTGACCAGGCCATCGATTGGCTGGTGAAGCTGCGCTTCGACAGCCCCTGCCCGCGTACGCGGCAACAGTTTCAGCAATGGCTGGCCAGCCACCCGCATCACCCACTGGCCTGGCAGCGCGTGAGCCTGCTCAGCGACGAACTGGCAGGGCTGCCCAAGGACCTGAGCCGGCGCACCCTGGAAGGCAGCCAGCAGCAGCGTGGCAGCCGACGCAACCACCTCAAGCTGCTGGCGCTGCTGGCCGTCGGTGGCAGCCTGGGCCTGGCGGCGCGTGAACCACTGGGTTTACCCGAGCTGCTGGCCGACAACAGCACCGCCGTCGGCGAGCGTCGCCAGGTGCAGGGGCGCGACGGCAGCCGTATCCAGTTGAACACTGCCAGCGCCATCGACCTGGACTACAGCGTTGAACAGCGCCAGCTGGCGCTGCTACGCGGTGAAGTGAGCCTGGAGAGCAACGCCAACGACCACCGGCCGTTCCTGATCGAAACATCGGTTGGGCGGCTGGTCACCCTGGACGGCCAGTTGCTGCTGCGTGAAAACCGCCAGGGCCTGCTGCTGGCGGTGCGTCGTGGCCAGGTCACGCTGTTTCCCGCCTCGGCACTGCGCAGGCAAGTGCCGCCGGGCGAGACCTTGCAGGTGCGGCGCGACGGCCGTGTCCAGGCCGTGACGTTGCACAGTGACCCGTGGGGCTGGACTGACGGCGTACTCAGCGTGCAGCAGATGCCGCTTGGCGAGTTTGTCGCCGAACTGGGCCGTTATCGCCCCGGCCTGCTGCGCTGTGCGCCGGACGTAGCCGGCTTGGTGGTGTCTGGCACCTTCCAGCTGAGCGACACCGGCGCCATTCTGCACCTGCTCAGCCGCAGCCTGCCAGTGCGGGTCGAGTACCGTACCCAGTATTGGGTCAGCATCGCAGCCGCCTGACGCTTGCAGGAGCAACTGTCTTTCTCAAAATTTGAAAAGC
>NZ_JBICMS010000101.1:0-43947 GCF_043106615.1 Pseudomonas sp. CJQ_9
TCGCGGGTGAACCCGTTCCTACATCGATCAATGATGCCGGCCCGGCCCCGCAGGGCTGCCGGCCACCCCCGCCCGTTGTAGGAGCGGGTTTACCCGCGAAAGGGCCGGGCCTGCGGGCCAGTTTCTGCCAGGCATTGTGCATTGCCGGCGCCACCGTATTCGCGGGTGAACCCGCTCCTACAGGTGTCGCGTGGCCTTGAGGCTTTGCCGGTGTCCGCGGGCGTCATTATTCAGCGCAAAAAAAAGCCGCTGCAAGCCGCAGCGGCCAATCGAGACGTTAGATCAAGGAGCTTCAAAATCTACGTCAGTGCACCTCGCAGGCCTGAAAGGCGGGGGGGGAGAGCCCTTCAGGCCGGCCAGTGAGTAAAGAATAAGCGCTTGATCCCGTAGGAAAAATAGCCGCCTGTGACATTCACCTTTACGTTTCGGGCAACAGTTGCGCAGCTGTTCAGGCCGCGGGCGAGTAGCCCATTCGCCAGCTGGTTTCCCGCGTTGCCGCCAGCAACCGCTGTGCCGCCGGGCCATGCTCGTCGGCATGGAAGATGGATGTTGGCCCGACCACGGTCATCACCGCCGCAACCTGCCCCATGGCATTGAATACCGGAGCCGACAATGCATCCACGCCCGGCATCAACAAGCCGTGTACATGGTGCAGGCCACGTTCGCGTATGCCGGCCAGTAGCGCTTGATAATCGTCGGCAGAGTGCTGCAGGGCGGCCAGTTCACGGTCACGCAGGTCCACCGTTTCCCGCTCGGGCAGGTAGGCAGCGAACACCAACCCGGTCGATGAGCTGAGCAGCGGCAGCACCGAACCGATCTGCGTCACCACGGTCACCGCCCGCACCGCGGGCTCGATGCTGACCACGGTCGCGCCCTGGTTACCCCATACGGCGATGAAGCAGCTTTCGTTCAGTTCGTCGCGCAGTTGCGACAGGGGCAGTGCAGCAATTTTCAGCACATCGATGCTGCCCAGCGCCGCCAGCCCCACCCGCAATGCCTCACGCCCCAGGCCGTAATGGTTGGTGGCAGCATCCTGTTCGGCAAACCCGCTGGCGATCAATGCCTGCAGGTAGCGGTGCACTTTGCTCGCCGGCATCTGCACATGCTCGGCCAGGCGTGACAACGAGGTGGAAGGGGACAATTCAGCCAAGGCCTTGAGGATGTCGGTGCCGACCTCCGCAGAGCGGACTTTCTGCTTGCCGTTGTCGGCGGTGGTACTGGCTTTGGCCATGGACAGCTGCTTCCGGATTCTTCAGTCGGGCCTTTATAGCTTGACGCCATGCGCGGGGCAAATTACGTTATTCGTAATCTGATTACGATAAAAACAATGCAGACCCGCTGCCGCCCACCCAGGGCCTGCAGCCAACTGCCCGCAACGGCTCGGCCAGAGCCCGGAGGCATCGATGAATCGCGATCCATCACCCGACCTTCACTACCTCAGCGGCTTCGGCAACGAGTTTGCCAGCGAAGCCCTGCCCGGTGCCTTGCCGGTCGGGCAGAACTCGCCGCAGCAGGCGCCCTACGGGCTGTACGCCGAACTGCTGTCCGGCACCGCGTTCACCATGGCCCGCAGCGAGCTGCGGCGGACTTGGTTGTACCGTATTCGCCCGTCTGCCTTGCACCCACGTTTCGAGCGCCTGGCGCGCCAACCGCTGCAGGGCCCGCTGGGGGGCATCAACCCCAATCGCCTGCGCTGGAGCCCCCAGCCGATTCCCGCCGAACCCACCGACTTCATCGAAGGTTGGCTGCCGATGGTGGCCAACGCCGCGGCAGACAAACCGTGCGGCGTAAGTATCTACATCTACCGCGCAAACCGCTCCATGGAGCGGGTGTTCTTCAACGCCGACGGCGAACTGTTGCTGGTGCCGGAACAGGGGCGCCTGCGCATTGCCACCGAGCTGGGCGTGTTGCAGGTCGAGCCGCTGGAGATTGCGGTGATCCCGCGTGGCATGAAGTTCCGTGTCGAGTTGCTCGACGGCCAGGCTCGCGGCTACATCGCCGAAAACCACGGCGCCCCCTTGCGCCTCCCGGACCTGGGCCCGATCGGCAGCAATGGCCTGGCCAACCCGCGGGATTTCCTCACCCCGGTGGCGCACTACGAGGAAACCACCGGCCCGCAGCAGCTGGTGCAGAAGTTTCTGGGTGAACACTGGGCCTGCGAACTGCAGCATTCGCCGCTGGACGTGGTTGCCTGGCATGGCAGCAACGTGCCCTACAAGTACGACCTGCGCCGCTTCAACACGTTGGGTACGGTCAGTTTCGACCACCCAGACCCGTCGATCTTCACCGTGCTGACGTCGCCGACCAGCGTGCATGGCCTGGCCAACATGGACTTCGTGATCTTCCCGCCGCGCTGGATGGTGGCCGAGAACACCTTCCGCCCACCGTGGTTCCACCGCAACCTGATGAACGAGTTCATGGGCCTGATCCAGGGTGCCTACGATGCCAAGGCCGAGGGCTTCCTGCCGGGTGGGGCGTCGTTGCACGGAGTGATGAGCGCCCATGGGCCCGATGCCGAAACCTGCGAAAAAGCCATTGCCGCCGAGTTGGCCCCGCACAAGGTCGACAACACCATGGCGTTCATGTTCGAGACCAGCCAGGTGCTGCGCCCGAGCGTGCAAGCGCTGCAATGCCCGCAATTGCAGGCCGACTACGATAGTTGCTGGGCCACCTTGCCGAGCACCTTCAACCCGAACCGGAGATAACCCATGAACCACACTGCCATTGCCCGTAGCTGGGTCGAGCACGCCAACGGGCACAGCGACTTCCCGCTGCAGAACCTGCCAATGGGCATCTTCAGCCGGCCAGGTGAAGCCAGGCGCTGTGGCGTGGCCATTGGCGACGCAATCCTCGACCTGGAGGCGGTGCTGGCCGCCGGCCTGTTCGACGGCGAAGCCAAGGCTGCCGTCGAGGCGACCCGGGGTGGGGCACTGAACGCATTCTTCGCATTGGGGCGCAGCGCGCGGGTAGCCCTGCGCGAACGCTTGCAGGCATTGCTGGGTGAACACAGCGAACACCAGGCGGCGCTGAAGCCGGCCCTGCTCAACGCCGGCGACTGCCAGTTGCACGTACCGGCGCAGATCGGTGACTACACCGACTTCTACGTGGGTATCGAGCACGCCAAGAACGTCGGCAAGCTGTTCCGCCCCGATAACCCGTTGCTGCCCAACTACAAGTACGTGCCGATCGGTTATCACGGCCGTGCCTCGACCATCCGCCCCTCGGGTACCGAGGTGCGCCGGCCAAGGGGCCAGACCCTGCCGGCCGGGCACACCGAGCCAAGCTTTGGCCCCTGTGCGCGCCTGGACTACGAACTGGAACTGGGTATCTGGGTCGGCCAGGGCAACGCCATGGGTGAAGCGATTGCGGTAGGTGATGCTGCCGAACACGTGGCCGGCCTGTGCCTGCTCAACGACTGGTCGGCGCGCGACATCCAGGCCTGGGAATACCAGCCGCTGGGGCCGTTCTTGTCGAAAAGCTTCATTACCAGTATTTCGCCGTGGGTGGTCACCGCCGAGGCGCTGGCGCCGTTCCGCTGCGCCCAGCCGGCCCGGCCGCAAGGCGACCCGCAGCCGCTGCCGTACCTGCTGGACGAGCGCGACCAGGCTGCGGGCGCGTTCGATATCGAGCTGGAAGTGCTGTTGCTGACCGCGCGCATGCGTGAGCAGGGCCTTGCCCCGCACCGCCTGACCTTGAGCAACACCCGCAGCATGTACTGGACCGTGGCCCAACTGGTTGCCCACCACAGCGTCAACGGCTGCCAGTTGCAGCCGGGCGACCTGTTCGGTTCGGGCACCCTCTCCGGTGCCACCCCTGGCTCGTACGGCAGCCTGCTGGAAATCACCGAAGGCGGCAAACTGCCGGTGGAGCTGGCCAGTGGCGAGGTGCGCAAGTTCCTCGAAGACGGTGACGAGATCATCCTGCGCGCCCGCTGCCAGCGTGACGGCGTGGCCAGCATCGGCTTCGGCGAATGCCGTGGCACGGTCGTGGCGGCCAACTGAGGGGGCAGGGCATGGAGCTGTACACCTATTACCGTTCCACCTCGTCGTACCGGGTGCGCATCGCGCTGGCACTCAAGGGCCTGGCCTACCAGGCCTTGCCGGTGAACCTGCTGCAAGGTGAACAGCGTGGCGCCAGCTATAGGGCCGTCAACCTGCAGGGCCGCGTGCCAGCCTTGCGCAGTGACGGCGGTCAAGTGCTGGTGCAGTCGCCGGCGATCATCGAGTACCTGGAAGAGGTGTACCCACAGCCCGCCCTGCTGCCGGCCGATGCCGAGCGGCGGGCCAAGGTGCGCGGTGTGGCGGCGATCATTGGTTGCGACATTCACCCGCTGCACAATGTCAGCGTGCTGAACCAGCTGCGCCAGGCCGGTCAGGACGAGGGCCAGGTGAACGCCTGGATTACACACTGGATCAGCCAGGGGCTGGCGGCCGTGGAACAGTTGATTGGCGATGAAGGGTTCTGTTTTGGCGATACGCCGGGGCTGGCCGATGTGTACCTGATTCCGCAGTTGTACGCGGCTGAGCGCTTCGCTGTCGACCTTGGCGGCTACCCGCGCATTCAACGGGTTGCCGCACTGGCCGCCGCGCACCCGGCATTCGCCCAGGCCCACCCGGCCCGGCAGCCAGACACCCCGGCTCAGTGAAGTGAGCGGTTTGCCGCCGGAAGCTTGCCGATCCGCTCGCACAGCTCCAGGCGCTGGACCGGGTCTTCCGTCAGCAGCAGGGCATGCTCCAGGTCGTAGCGTTCGGCTTGGGGGCAGTCCAGGTGTTGGTAAAGCGAGGCGCGGGTCATGTAGTCGGCGACCTGCACCGGCCCTAATTGCATGACCCGTTCGGCGTCGATCAACGCCGCCAGGTGGTTGTCGTTGCTGATATGCAGTTGGCGCAGGTTGCGCGACAGGCGTTGCAACATCTGCTGCGCGCTGGCGGTGCGCAGATGCTCTGCCGTCAGCGGCAGGTCGGGGCCAAACTGGCGTGCCAGCAGATCGCGACAGTCGCTAGGGTACAGGCGCCTGCCGCCACAGGGGTCGAGCAGGTGGTCGGCACCCGGCACGCGCAACAGGAAGTGCCCGGGAAAACCCACGCCCTCCAGCGGTATGCACAAACGCCTGGCCAGCTCGAGGGCGAGGATGGCCAGGGCCAGCGGTTGGCCTCGGCGGCGTTGCAGCACCTTGTCCAGCATGGCGGCATGTGGCCGCAACGGCAGGTATTCGTCTTGCACAAACCCCAGTGCATTGAGTTGGCGCAGCAGAGGCTGTGCCAGTTCACTCAACGGTAGCATGGGCAGGTGGGCACTGATTGCGTGCTGCAGGTCGTGCACGATGGCAAGGCTGGCGGCAGGCGCGACGTTACGGTCGTGCTCGGCGGCAACCCACAATGCAGCTTCCAGCAGGGCGACGGGCTCGCGTTCCAGGCAGGCCAGGCAGGCTTGACGTGGGTTCATGGGGCTTCTCCACACTCGCTTGAGTATTAGCTGCGGTGCCGGGTTTCGTCCAGTGGTCTGGCGGCGGCTGCGAACATGAGGCCGGGCTTATACTGGGTGCAGCACCTGTTGGGGAGCATGTCGATGTTCGCGCTGATGCAAAGCACCCGTACCCAGTCATTGCACTTGTTCACCGACCCGCCCACGGGCCTGAAAGCGGTGGTGGCGATCCACAGCCAGCAGTTGGGGCCGGCGCTGGGTGGCTGCCGCTACCTGCCGTACGCCGATGACGAAAGCGCCATGGCCGACGCCATCCGCCTGGCCCAGGGCATGAGCTACAAAGCGGCATTGGCGGGCTTGCCTTTGGGGGGCGGCAAGGCGGTGATCTTGCGCAACCCGCATGTGGAAAACCGCGCAGCTTTGTTCGAGGCCTTCGGCCGCTTCGTCGATACCTTGCAAGGGCGTTTCATCATTGCCGTAGACAGTGGCACCTCGACCCTGGACATGGACTGCATTGCCCAGAGCACGCCGCATGTGACCAGTACCACGGCCTCGGGCGATCCCTCACCGCATGCGGCGATGGGGGTATTCGCCGGCATCCGCGCCACGTCCTATGCCCGCTTGGGCAGCTACAACCTCGAAGGCCTGCGCGTAGCGGTGCAAGGGCTGGGTAATGTTGGCTACGCCCTGGCCGAACAACTGCATGCGGCGGGGGCGGAACTGTTGGTGAGCGACCTGGACACAGGGCGGGTACGGCTGGCTGTGGAGCAGCTCGATGCCCACCCGGTTACCCATGATGCGTTGATCAGCACCCCCTGCGACATCTTTGCCCCGTGCGGTGTGGGGCCGGTGCTGAACGGGCAGAGCGTGATGCAACTGCGCTGCGCGGCAGTGGCGGGGGCGGCGAACAACCAGCTGACTACCTTGCAGGTGGCTGACCAGCTGGAGACCCGCGGGATACTGTATGCGCCCGATTACGTGATCAATGCCGGTGGCTTGATTTACGTGGCGCTCACCCACCGTGGCGAGGATCTGGGCACCATTACCTCGCACCTGGCACGCATACCATCGCGGCTGACCGAAGTGTTCGGCCATGCCCAAGCGGAGAAGCGCTCGCCGGCGCGGGTGGCGCAGATGTTGGCGGAGCGGTTGTTGTATGGCTGACGGGGTTTATGTGGTATGCACCGGCCTCATCGCTGGCAAGCCAGCTCCCACAGATATCCCATAACCTTCAAGACTTTTGCGTACCTGTGGAAGTCCCCACAGATTTCTCACAACCTTCAAGATTTGCGGTACCTGTGGGAGCTGGCTTGCCAGCGATGAGGCCGGTGCAGGTAATCACTCGGCTGGTTGCCCGTCGAGCAACTCGGCCAACGCATCCGGCTGGCTTTTGAACGCCCGGGCGAACACATCGCGGTTCTTGGCCATGTAGATACCGGCTTCTTCAACCTGCTGCTCGGTCAGCGAAGGCACTGCCTTGTGCAGCACTTCAGCCAGGCGCTCTGCCAGTTCGAGCATTTTGTCGTGACGGTCGGCTTCTGCCTTATCCATGAACAAGCGCTCCGGGTCGCGGCTGCTGCGGTACACCACTTCGACGGCCATTCATCACCTCTGTGCCTTTTTGCTGGTTTGCAATTTACTGTATCTATATACAGTAATGGCAATGTTGGTTGGTTCGCAAGCAGAAATTGTAGTGGGGTGTTTTGCGGGGGCGTCCGGCACAACATCTTTATCGCCTGTGAGATCGAGCGCCGCCCGCGCGGCGCATCGCGACTGTTTCGGGCCAGTTATGCCTGTGGGATTTGCGCGCGAACGCCCTGGCGCCCCCACGATATCGCGTCGTGCAGACAAGGCGGTCGCGCGCGTCCGGCACAGGCAATACTGGCCCGAAACAAGCGTAGGAGCGGGTTTACCCGCGAAGCGCCGCGCGGGCGGCGCCCGATCTCCCAGGCGCTGAAAATGCTGCGGCGAACCCCTGCCAGCCCTCCTGCAACCTAGAGCCAAACCCTCACTGCTTCATCCCCAGCTCGGCATCATCCATCAGCGCCTTGGCCATCGCACTCAAGTAATGCGCAGCCCATATCATCATCGGCTTCCCATCCATCAACCCGGTGATGGTCAATTCGCGCACATACCCCATCAACTCCGAAGACTGTTCGCGGGCATCCCTGCACGGGATACCGGGCTCGATGCGGAATAGCGGGTGGGTGCCGTTTTCGCCCTGGTAGAAAGTGGTCTTGCCGACGGTGAACTGGGTGTCTTCTGTGGTCATTGGTCAGTCCCCTGATGTGCCTTTGATGCCTGGTCTGGCCGCATCGCTGGCAAGCCAGCTTCCACAGTTGCTGCGCGAAGGGTTTCTTCGAGAGGATGGGGTGGGTCGGGGATAAGTTTCAGCATGCTTTGGTATCCATTTCTTGGGCCGCTCCCCACTTGCTGTCAAACACGTAGGTGGCAGCTGTGCATAGGTTGACAGACCGGCGGATACCAGAACCGGCGCACGCGAACGTGCCCCATGCACAGCCACCATAATGGACCAAGCTATGCGAAGTATCTCGTCGCGGCCTGTCAAAGCCGATCGCTGATATGCAGCGACCCACCGACATTAGAGCGCTGCCAAAACGGCCGCAACGGAAAACAAACGGCAAGAGTATCTTTGGGAAATGCCCTACAAGGAAGGGCTTAAATCTGATTTTTCGCTGGCGCAATGCCATTTCATTTTCTGCAGCGCGCCATGCCACAAAGTGCCTTGCGGCAATCGGCCGCCTTCCCATGGCAGGGGCCTGGCCCTTTAACTGCATGGCAGAAACGTCACACCCGTGGCGCATCATCCTTGAAAGTCGTAGTGGGGAATGAAACATCGTGAACATCAAATGGGCAGAAAAACTGCGCAAGGGCCTGCACGGCTCGGCCGACTCGCTGGGCAACCTGTGCGTCGAAGCCTTCCATTACCTTGCCCTGTTCGGCATCGGCGCCATCACCGCCTATGCGGCGGTGGTCACCTTCCTGGACATGCTCGGCAAGGGCGGGATCAGCGTCGATGACATCCTGCTGCTGTTCATCTACCTGGAGCTGGGGGCCATGGTCGGGATCTACTTCAAGACCAACCATATGCCCATCCGCTTCCTCTTGTACGTGGCAATCACCGCGCTCACCCGCCTGCTGATCGGCGATGTTTCGCACCACAAGGCGCCGGATGAGGGGCTGCTGTACCTGTGCGGGGGCATTCTGCTGCTGGCGTTCTCGATCCTGGTAGTGCGCTACGCCTCGTATCGCTACCCCTCGACCAAGGTGCTGGATGCCAACGGCAAGCAGGTGGAAGAGGGCAAGTAGCCCTCAATTGGCCAAGAACGCACGGGGCTCGTGACGGGCGTCGCGGGTCAGCGCAGCCAGCACCTGCAAGGGGTTCTGGCCCAGCTCGATGGCCAAGCCCAGGCGTATGCTGTCGATCACCCGCTGCAGGCGCACCGGTTCGTTGCGCTGGGCTCGGGTGATCAGGCGCTTGGCAACCACGCCAGCGTCATCGGAAAGGGTCAGCATGATGCTGCCGTCAAGGTTGGCAATGCTCAGGTTGACCCGGTATTCGGGGGCGAAGGCGGCGCTGATCTGCTCGAATGGATTGTTCATGCCTGAAGCCTGCAAAGATGGACTGCAGAAATTGACCGGCCCGCACCCGGTTCGTTCAAGTAGGGCAATTGGCCATTAGCGCAACTACACTCCTTGCATCGCAGCCGCGACGCATGGCCAATGGCCGGCAAAGGAGTGCCCGTGCTTCCCTCATCCGCTGCCCGCCAGCGTGGCGCAATCGGCCTCATGGCCGTGGTTACGCTGGGCCTGGCGCTGTTGTTCATGCTGCTGGTGATCGACAGCGGCCGGTTGTACCTGGAGCAGCGCAAGCTGCAACGCATTGCCGACATGGCCGCGCTGGAGGCGGCCGGCCAGTATGCCGTTTGCACCGGCAGCGGGCCGCAGGCCACCGTGGTCGCCCGGGCGGCCGCCACCCGCAACGGCCATGCGCCCGGCAACCCGCTGGCGGCCAGCTGCGGCTACTTGCAGACCGGCGCCAACAGCCTGCGCACCTTCACCACGGACAACAACCGCACCGAGGCGATCCGGGTGGATGTGAGCAACACGGTCCCCACCAGCGTCGCGGCGGGGGTGTATAGCCTGGCACAGGGCACAGGGGTGCCGCTGACCACCACCTTGCACGCCCATGCGGTAGCTTCGTCGCCTGTTCCACCGCAGGCCATGCTGAGTATCCGAACCACCCTGGCCACCGTCGATTCGCGACAGTCGGTGTTGCTCAATGCCCTGCTTGGTGCCTTGGGCGGTAACGTGCAGCTTGATGTGGCCGGTTGGCAAGGCATTGCCAGCACCCAGCTCAACGTGCTGCGCTACCTGGACCAACTGGCCATCGACCTCAACCTCAAGGCCGGTGACTATCGGCAACTGCTCAGCGCCGATGCTACCGCTACGCAACTGCTGCAGGCGGCGGTGAAAGTACTGCAGCAGAGCGGCGCGGCCGCCAACGTCGTGACCAACCTGGGCAAGCTGGCACTGGGCGCCAGCAACAGCACCTTGCTGCAGCTGGGCGATTTGCTCGACATCCAGAACGGCACCACGCAGGCCGGGCTGGATGCCAGCATCCAGTTGCTGCAACTGGTGCAGGGCGTTATCCAGCTGGCGGTCAGTGAAAGTGCGGCAACGGTGGACTTGCCGGTCAGCGTGCTGGGGCTGGTCAATGGCCGGGTCCGCCTGAAAGTGATCGAGCCGCAGCAGATTTCTGCGGTGGGTGACCCGCGCACCGATGAATTGCGGGTACATACCGCGCAGGTGCGGGCGATGATTTCGCTCGACCTGCCGCTGCTCGACTCGGTGTTCGGCTTGCTCAACGCGGTACTCGACCTGCTCGGGCCGATCACCAATGTGCTCAATAACCTGCTGAGCCTGAACCTCGCCAGTACCTTGCAATCGGTACTGTGCCTGGTCGGCGTGCCGTGCACTGTCACCGATATCATCCTGGTCCCGGACAAGCTGTCGCTGGATATCGGCCTTGAGGTGGCGGAAGCGACCACGCGCCTCGACCCGCAAGCGCCAGGCACCTTCAGTTGTTCACCCAAGCGCCTTGTCACGCAGGCGCAAAGCTCGGCGGCCAAGGTTGCGGTGGGGCGTTTCGAGTCCAGCAATGCGTTCTTCATCAGCGGCACCACGGTGGTCAAAGCATTGCCGTTGGTGGACATCGGCACCAAGCGGTGTACCCAGTTGCTGGGCATTGGCACTTGCCAGGCGCGTGTTCCTTTCGCCGCTGGCGGGCTGGGCGTGCGGGTCAACAGCAAGGTTTTGGGCAGCGGGGCCGTCGAGCGCCCACTGGTGTTCCAGGCGCCCGACAGCGTGCCGCCCAACATCGGCCTCAGCCCTGCCTACCAGAGCATGCAAACCGCCAACAGCACGGTCGTCGGCAGCCTGGCCGAGACCTTGCAGGGCATACAGCTGGAAGCCTACAAACCCACCGTGAACAGCGGCCTTGGCGATGTGCTGGTGCTGGTTGGCAACGTGCTCGGCACGGTCAAAGGTATCGTCGAGCCCTTGATCAGGAACCTGCTCAGCCCATTGCTCGACCCGCTGCTCAACGTGCTGCTCAAGGCCCTTGGCATCGACCTGGTCAACGCCGAGGTCGGCGCCAACCTTACCTGTGCCAACCGCGCTCAGTTGGCTTTGTAGATCGGCAACCACACTTCGAAGCAGGCGCCTTCGTTGCGGTTGTGCACCGCCAGCCTGCCGCCCATGGCATCGACGATGCCGTGGCTCACCGACAAACCGAGCCCGGTGCCGACCCCTGCTGGCTTGGTGGTGAAGAACGGCTCGAAAATGCGCTCGAGCAGGCGCGTGTCGATACCGCCGGCGTTATCTTCCACCAGCAGGCACAACTGCCCGTGCTCGATGCGCTGGCCTACGCGGATGTGTGGGTGGGCAACACGCCGTTCCAGCAAAGCGTCCCGCGCATTGACCACCAGGTTGATCAGCACCTGCTCAAGCTGGTCCTGATGGCCAAGCACCTGCGGGCACCGCTCGGGTGCCTCGATGGCCAGCGTTACGCCTTTGCCGCACAAACCCTCGGCCAGCAGCCCCTGCGCACCGAGCACCGCCACCCAGGCGGCGAACACCTGCTGTTCGACCTCGGACCGCCGCCCATGGGTGCGCAGATGCTCGACCAGGCGAATGGCGCGCTCCAGCTGGTTGTCGATGCGCTGCAGCTTGCCTGTGAGGTACGGAACATCGGCGGCACCGCTTTCCAGGCGTTTTAGCCCGTTGACCACCGCCAGGCGCATGGTGGTCAACGGCTGGTTGATCTCATGCACCAGCCCCGTTGCCAGTTCGCCCAAGGTGGCCATCTTGGCTGCGTGCAGCAGTTGCTGCTGGCTATGGCGCACTGCCGTGTTGTCGCGGGCAACTGCCTGGATCTCCACCAGTTGCCCGTGCTCATCGAACAGGCCGCGCTCGGCCCACACCCACCAGGCGTTGCGGCGCCCCGGTAATTGCAGGCAGACCTCGGTACTGCTCAACGGCTGCTGCGGGCTCAGCGTGGCGAGGCGCTGCACGAAGGCCGTGCGTTGGCTATCGCTCATCCACTGGCCCAGGTTCATTTCGCCGAGTTGCTGTGGCGGGCACTCCAGCAGCTCGGCCAGCGGCCGATTGCCGAACAGCAATTGCAGCGCAGGCGTGTACCGGCAGATCAGCGCGGGCGAGTCTTCCACCAGCGCCCGGTAGCGCTCCTCGCTCTGGCGCACCCGTTCGGCAGCCTCGGTGGCTTCGCTTACATCCAGCCACAGCCCCACGACCTCGACCGGTTGCCCCAGGTCGTCACGTAGCAGGCGGGCCTCGTCCAGTATCCAGTGATAGCCGCCGCGCTCATCACGCAAGCGGTAGCGGCTGCGAACCTGGCCGTCGCGCAGTAGCGTGCGCGTACGTTCCAGCCATAGCGTACGGTCGTCCGGGTGCACCGCCTGGCCGGGCTGTTGGGCCAATTCACCGTCTTTGGGCCAGCCCAGTAGCGGGGCCAGGCTGGCGCTGAAAAAGTCACTGTGCAGCGCCCCGTCGGCGTAGCGCTGGATATAGATCACCGCTGGCGAGCTGGCGATCAGGTTTTCCAGCCGGGCGCGGGCCGCCCCGGCCTGTAGCTCCTGGGCTTTCAAGGCGCTGATATCGAGCACGAAGCCCTGAACCTGGCGGCCGCGCAGCTGGCCGACCCACTGCAGCCAGCGTGGGGCTGCCAGGTCGTCGGCGGGCAACAGGCGCAGGTTCAGGTTCAAGGCGATGCCGTCGCGCAGTTGCGCCAGCGCCATGCGTGCAGCTTCGCGGTCGGCCGGGTGCAATCGGCCGAACCATTGTTCGCAGGTGGCATCGCGCGGCAGCCCCAGGCGTGATGCCAGGGCCGGGTCGAATGCCAGTGGCCCCTGCAAGGGCCATGACCACCAGCCAGCGCCCAGTTGCTGTTGCAGTTCATCCAGGTGGCAGGCGCGCTGCTGCAGCTGCAGCTGGCGCAGGCGGCTGAGCAGCGGTTCGACCAGCGCGGGCAGCAGGGTAGCCTGCGCTTGGGTTGTGGGTGGCCTGGGTGCCCCGGCACACAGTAACCAGGCCTGAACACAGTGGCCGTGCTGGTAGGGCAGGGCGACCAGCGGCAGGCCGGCAGCCGACGACTGCAGCAGCGGGTGCTCGGCCGCCAGCTGCCGAGCGGCGGCTGGCAACGTATGCAGCCAGGCACGCAGGCGCTCGTCGTCGGCCCAAGGCCAAACGGCATCGCTGCTGGCGTAGCTGTACCAGCCGCCGTCACCTGGCAGCAGCAGGCGCAGGGCCCCCGCCTGCCAGTGCTCGGCCAGGTGTTGCAGTTGAGCGGTTGTGGTCGGCAGCAGGTGCTGTTCGTCGCAGTCACGCATGGCGCGGCCAAGCGCCAAGGCCAGATGGTGCTGCGCCAGGTCATGGGCGTGTTTTTCGCGCTCACCCAGCAGGTCGCCGATATCGAACACCTGCAGCAGCCACCCGTCAGCCTGGCGCAGGAGCCAGCCGCGCGTATGCAGAGCAGTGCCGTGCACGGTCACGAAGTCCAGGTCCAGCGGCTGCCCCTGCCAGTCCGCCGGGGCGCCTTCGAGTACCAGCCAGCTATGCCGTTGCAGGTAGTCATGCACCCGCGCGGCGTGGTGCGGGCTTGCCGGCAGCAGCGTGCGCAGCGGCCCGGCCAGGCGCAGCACGTGGCCTTGATCATCCAGCCACAATTGCAACCCGGTGGCTGGAGGGTGCTGTTCAACCGGCAGCGGGGCCTGGCCGCCGAGCCAGCGCTCGAACAGGCCGTTCACAGTTGCAGGCTCGCTTCGGCACGCAGCCGGTCGGGTAGGCGCGGTACCTCGCCAATCAACGGCAGCACCAGCATAGGCAGCACATAGGTGAGTTTTGCCTTGGGATAATCGATGGCTACTGTCAGCAGCTTATCGGCGCCCAAGGTAACCTGTGCGTCGCTGGCCGGCTGGAAGTCGAAGGCAGCCGGCAGCCACTGCAACTGCTGGCTGATGACCTGGCGGGCCAGGTTCTGCACATCGCGGGTGTAGCTGGGGCTGTCCGGGTCCAGTGCCACGCAGCGGCGCACCGCCTCGGCGCTGGCCTGGTTGAACGATTGCAGCATGAGCATGGGCAGGGAATAGCTGACAAGGCCGTAGAACACGGCGAAGAAGATCATGAACACCGCCGCGAACTCGATGGCTGCTGCACCGTGCTGCCGTTTTGCCGGGCCTGCTTTCATGATTGCGTCTACCCTGACCATGTGTCCTGAACAACAGCATAGAACCGATCGACGAACAGGGATGGCCAATTGCCCATGCACAGCTTTGCATTGCTGGTCTGGCTAGCGTTGTGCGCCGGGCAGGATGCCCGCGAACGGCAGATAGCCAATGTACTGACGCTGGGTGCCGCAACCCTTGCGCTGGCCTGGTTGCTGGCCACAGGGCGCAGTTGGCTCGGTGCCCAGGGCAGTGATGCGGCGCTGGCGTTGTTCATCGTGCTGCTGCTCACGCTGCCGGGCTACGCGCTGGGGCAGTTCGGGGCCGGTGACGTCAAGCTGCTCGGTGCGTTGGCGCTGGCCAGCAGCGTTGCTCACGTGCTGGTCACTTTCATTGCTGCGGGGGTGGTGCTGGTGGCCTGGCAACTGGTTCGCCGAGGTGCGCGACAGCCGCGGCAAAAAAGGCCGTTCGCGCCCTGTCTGCTGGCAGGCTTTGCCGTCTCACTGGCCTGCCTGGGCTGAGCGTTGACGGCACGGCAAGCCCCCGCTAATTGTTGCGCTCGGTCATCTTGGTCCAGCGGTAGAAGTCGGGGATCTCGTACTTGTAGGTATCCAGCCAGCGCTGCATGGACTGGTCGCGTTCCCGTGCCGTTTGTACCTGCAGGTGGCGCGAGGCCTGTGCGCCGCTGGACTGCACGCGCAGCAGCCGCTCGGTGGCCGTTTCATCCTGAGGGCTCGGGCGCGGGTACTGCTCGGCGTGCAGCGCCGCGCTACCCATGCAGCAGGCCAGCACCATCATGTACCTGATCATGTTCACCTCCCAGTTTCAATTGACCATCGGCTGCGATGCCTGGGCCGAGGCGACCGGGCCTCGGCCACCGGCCTTGATCTGCCCGGCCCGCGCCTTGGCCGCGGCAAACTGCCGGGGCTCAAGCTGCAAGCGGCCGACCAGGTCGGTCGCCTGCTGCCAGTTGTCCTGGAGCAGCGCCAAGGTCACCAGGTTGACCGCAGGCAGGGGGTTGTCGTCTTTCAGCTCGATGGCCGTCAGCAACTCGAAACGAGCCTGCTCATAGCGCCCCAGGTTCATCAGGACCACGCCCAGGTCATTGCGTACGCGTTCATCGGTAGGCGCCAGGCGTACAGCACGCTGCAGGTTCTGCAAGGCCTGGATGTCGTCGCCACGTGCCGCGGCCAGTTGGCCCAGGCCATGCTCGCCTTCGGCAGCCAGGCAGCCGCCCAGCAGGCTGCGGTACAAGGGTTCGGCCTCGCCAAGGCCAAGCAGCCGGGACACTTTGGCCTTGCGCAGGCGCACCTGGTCGAGGTCGTCCGGCAGTTGCTGCAGGTGCGCAAGGCTGGCATGCGGGCGGCCGTCATTGAGCATTTCGTCCGCCAGGTTCAGGGCCAGTTGCTGGTCGGCGTCCGGCTTGCCGCAGCCGGAGGCAGTGAACAACGAGCGCAGGTCTTGCGGCTGTTGCCCAGCGCAGCCGCTCAGCAACACCAGGCATGCGCACAACACGACTGTCTTCATCCAGCTTTCCTCAGGGGCTCAACGCCCGCGCCAATGCAGAGAAGCCTGGCCCGGCAAGCACGATCAGCAGGGCCGGGAACAGGAATACCATCATTACCGCCGACATTTTTGCCGACATCATCGACACCCGTTCTTGCAGGCGGGTCAGGCGGCGGTCATCGAGCAAGGCTTTCAGGGCCAGCAACGACTTCATTGCGCCGCTGCCCTGGGCCAGCAACTGGCGCAGGATCACGCACGTGTCGGTGAATTCGTCCACCGCCAGCACCTGGGCGGCCTTCTCCAGCTCCGGGCCCAGCCCCAGCCCCGAATCCACCCGCTGCAATACCTGGCGCAGTTCTTCGCTGATGTTCGGGACCAGCGTTCGCCCTTCCTGGCTCAGCAGGCGCAGTGCCTGTTCAACCGCCAGCCCGGTTTCGAACAGAATTCGCAGCATGGGGATCATCAGGCCTACCTCTGCGGCAATGCGCTGTTGGCGCCGGGCAGCAGCCAGGGCCAGCAGGCGCTTAGGCAGCAGGTAACCGGCGCCCAGGGCACACAATGGCCAGACCACCCAATGGGCGGCGGCAGCGCCTTTGAAGCCTTGCTGCAACAGCAGGGTCAGTACCACCGCCAGCAGTGGCAGGCCCAGTTGCACGGCGGCGAACAGCGCGCGCTGGCGGCTGCGACGCCAGCCGATGCGCTCGAGCAGGGCCTGGCTTTCACCGTCGAACTTCTGTAGCCGCTGCCCCCAGGGGCTACTCCCCAGCCAGTGCAGCCAGCCCTCCAGGCGCTCGGCACGGGCCAGGCGCCCCTGTAGCCTTCGCCCCACCAGCACCCGGGCCCGCCATTGGCGAATGGCCTGCTGGGCAAACAGGCCGGCGGCGATCAGCAGGCACAGGGCGCAGATCAGCATGGCCATGTTCACAAGCTCCTCATCATGCGCCACAACACCAGGCAGCCGAGTACCTGCAAGGCGAAGGCCAGCAACAGCATCAGTTGGCCGCTGCTGTCACGCCACATGGCCAGCAGGTAGTGGGGGTTGGCCATCAGGAAGTAACCGACCATCGCCAGTGGCAACGCCCCGAGAATGATGGCCGTGATGCGCGTTTCGCCGGTCATGGCCTTGAGCTGGCGGGCCCCTTGCTCGCGCTCGCGGATCAGCTTGATGAGGTTCTCCATCAGTTCGCTGGCGTTGCCGCCATGGCGCTGGTTGATGCGCAAGCCCAGGGCGAACAGCCGCAATTCGTCTTGCTGGTGCAACTCGGCCAGTTCGGTCATGACGTCCTCCAGCGGCACGCCCAGTTGCACATTGCGCCGGACCCTCGCCAGCGTAGTGCGCAGTGGCTCGCGGCTGCTGTCGATAGCGCCCAGTACCGCGTCATTGAGCGTGCGCCCGGCCTTGAGGCTGCGCACGCTGTAGTCCAGCAGGCCGGGCAGTTGCTCGACGACGTGCCGCATGTGCCGGCGGCTCTGCCAGCTGATGAGCAGGTAGGCAATGGCCGGCAGGCCGGTCAGCAGCATCAGCGCAGCGACCCAGCCAAGCGCGACCAGCGCCAACAGCACCAGCCCCAGCCAGGCCAGCAGCCAGCGCTGGGGGTGCAGCTCGACAGTCGTCAAACCGGCGCGTTGTAGCAGCGGGTCGAGCCAACTGCGCCGTGCCGCACCGTTGCGCACAATGCTGAACGCGCGCCCAAGGCGTTGCAGGATGCGCTCTTCGTGCCGCTTGTACAGGCCGCGGCGCAACAGCAGCAGGGCCAGGCCCAGCAACAGCGGGCACAGCGCCAGCAGCAGCGGGCCGGTCACAGCAGGCCCTCTGCCTTGAGCTTGCTGCCGGCCGGGTGGAGCGCCTCGCGCAGGAAGCTGTCACCGCCCCGGCGGTCCAGGCGGAACAAGGTGTTGGTGACGTACACCTCATCGCGCACGCCCACCACCTCCAGCACTTCGCTGACGCAGCGTCGGCCATCGGGCAGGCGGGTCAGCTGGATCACCACGTCCAGCGCTGCACAGACCATTTGCCGCAAGGTCTTTTCGGCAACTTGCCGGCCACTCAGGCCGACCAGTGTCTCCAGGCGCAAGAGTGCGTCCGGTGCGCTGTTGGCGTGCACGGTACTCATCGAGCCATCATGGCCCGTGTTCATTGCGGTCAGCACATCGAGCACTTCGCTGCCGCGGATTTCGCCGAGGATAATACGGTCCGGGCGCATGCGCAGGGCGTTGCGGATCAGCTCGCTGGCCTTGATCTCACCGTGCCCTTCGGCATTGGGCGGGCGGGTTTCCAGGCGCACCACATGGGGGTGGTGCAGTTGCAGTTCGGCAACGTCTTCGATGGTGACCAGGCGCTCGCGAGGGGCGATCATCTGGCTGAGGATGTTCAGCAGGGTGGTCTTGCCGGTGCCGGTGCCGCCGCTGACCAGAATGTTGCAGCGCTTGCCCACGGCGCGTTCGAAAAAGTCGAAGATAGGCTGGTCGATAGCACGGGTGGCCAGCAGGTCGGCACTCTTGAGCATGTCCTGGCGGAATTTGCGGATCGACAGGCACGGGCCGTCCAGCGCCACGGGCGGAATGATGGCATTGACCCTACTGCCGTCGGGCATGCGTGCGTCGACCATGGGCGAGGACTCGTCCAGGCGTCGCCCGAGCGGGGCGAGGATGCGTTGCATCACCCGCTCTACATGGTGGGCGTCGATGAACCGCAGGTCGGTCTGCTGCAACAGGCCGGCCCGCTCGACGAACACCCGATGGGGGCCATTGACCAGAATTTCGGTGACGCTGGGGTCACGCAGCAATACTTCCAGCGGGCCGAAGCCGGTCAACTCGTCCACCAGCTCTTCGGCCAGCCGCTCCATTTCATACCGCGACAGCGCCAGGCGCAGGCGCGCAACGTAGTCACCAACCTGCTCCAGCACGAACTGGGTCAGCGCCGGCCGTGCGCCTTCCAGCAGGTTGCGGCCGCTGTCCTCAATGGCATCGATGGCAAAGCGGTGCAGTGCGCGCTTGAGCGCGTAGGGGTCGCCCGCGGTCGGTTGCGGGCCACCAAACGGTTGATCGTTGTTCATTTGCTGCCCCAAAGCCGGCGCAGCCAGGTGACGGCCGGCGGTGCGAGGTTTTCCGAGCGCCGGGCCAGGCGTTCGCCCAGGCTGCGCAAGGCTTGCGTAAGCGGCTCACGGGGGGCCAGTTCGAACAGGCTCAGGCCCTGGTTTTTCACGTTCAGGCGCACTTCAGGGCTGTAGGGTAGGGCCCTGAGCAAAGGCAGCGCGTAGCGTTTGGCCAAGGTGTCGGCGTCGGGGGCAACCTTGCTCAGGTAGCGGTCCACCAACAGGCTGGCGTGTTCCAGCTTGATGCCGTGATCACGCCACAGGTCGAGCACCTCCAGGTTGCGCCGGCACTCAAGAATGTTCTGGTCGGTGTAGATGATCAGTTTGTCGCAGTGGCTGACCAACGTGCGCAGGGCTTCGCTGTCGGCATGCCCGGCGAGGTTGACGATAATGTGCTGGAAGTGCTGGCGCAGGGCGCTGAGCAGCATGTACAACTCGGCAGCGCTGGTGTGTTGCAGCGGCTCGTCGGTTTCGGCATAGGTCAGCAGGCGCAGGCCCGTGTTGTCGCGGGTAAATGCGCTGTCGATCAGTGTGGTGTCGAGGCGGCGCAGGTGGCGCAGGGCGTCACTGAAGTAGAACGACGCCTCCAAGCCCAGCAGCGCCAGGCTGTCGCCACGCGGCAGGCCTAGGTCCAGCAGCAGGGTTTGCTGGCCGCTCTGCTGCACCACACGGGCAAGGTGGGTGGTGAGCAAGGCGCCGTCGGCACCGCTTTGCACCCCGAACAGCACCGTCAGCCCGCCCAGGCTGGGGTTGCTGGCCACCGCTGGCATGCGTTTGCCCAGGCGCCGCACCAGCCCGGCCACTTCGCTGGCGCGCGAGCCATAGGCGACGAAGTCGCGGGCGCCAGCGCGCATGGCATGCAGCACCAGCTGGTTATCCAGGCCATCGCCGAGGGCGACGATCGCCAGCATTGGCTTGGCCTCCAGCACGCCCTCGATCAAGGCGCACTGGTTGATCAGTTGCTCGCGGTCCAGGCCGATGAACATCAGGTTGCTGAAGGTGGCATTGACCAGGGCCAGCAGCTCGTCGAGGCTGCCACCGTTGGCGCCGATCACCTGGCCTTGCGGTGCCAAGGCGCCCTGCAGCCAGTGCAGGTCCTCTTCGGTGCGGGTGATGGCGAGGAAGGTCGGGTTCAGGCTCTCGTTCATTGCGACAGCCCGCCCTTGCCATCGAAGTTGCCGTTCTCCAGGAAGAACAGGCGGCCCCAGCTGGGGTCGTAGTTACGCAGGTGCTCGCCCGGCAAGGGCGGCAGCTTTGCATTGACCGCCAACGGTTGCACCAGGTGCGGGGTGACGATCATCAGCAGTTCGGTTTCGTCGCGGCGCATGGTCGAATTGCGGAAGAACGCCCCCAGTATCGGCAGGCTGCCCAGGCCGGGTAGCCGGTCTACCGCTGAACGGGTGTTGTTGCTGACCAGGCCGCTGATGATGAAGCTTTCGCCATCGGCCAGGGCGATGCTGGTGTCGGTGCGCCGTACCGTCAGCCCCGGGACCTGAGTACCGGCGATGGTCACCACGTTGCTGTAGTCCAGCTCGCTGACTTCGGGGGCAACCTTGAGGGTGATCCGGCCTTGGCTGATGACCGTCGGGGTCAGTGCCAGGCGCACGCCGAACTCCTTGTACTCGATCGAGACGTTGTCACTGCCGGCACTGGGCACCGGGATCGGAATTTCGCCACCGGCCAGGAAGCTGGCTGTCTGGCCACTGAGCACGGTCAGGCTCGGGCGCGCCAGGGTGTAGGCGAAACCGCTGTTCTCCAAGGCATTGATCATGGCCAGGAAGCGGCTGCTGCCACCGCCCCAAACGATGTTGAAAACGGTGTCATCAAGGGGGATCGCGGGATTCACGACAGGAACAGAACCGGGCGTTACGCTGGTATTGGGCACGGTACCTGGCGAGCCAATCAGGCTATTGTTCGAACCCTTGAAAAACAGCCGTGCTCCTGCCTCCTTATATTTGCTGCGGCGTACTTCGACAAACCGGATATCGGCTTGCACCTGGCTGGGCAGTTGCGTGTCCTGCGACGGCAGGAAGCTGTCCTGGGCCATATCGGCGCTGGCCCGCCCGCGGACGAACACCATCGCCCTGTGCGGTGACGGCGCGCAGGCTGTCCACATCATCAGGCTGGTATTGCCCTGGCCCACTGCGGTAATCACCACACCGCGCTCACCGCTGGCCTGGACATCGGCCACCTTCGGCTCGCCGACCGCAACCCGCTCGATCGCCACCGGCAAGCGCAGCTCCTGCTGCAGGCCCTGGTCGATCTCGATGATCGCAGGCAGTTGGCCGAACGCTTCGCAGCCTTTGGGTGCCGCCTGCGCCTGGGGCAACAGCGCGGCCAGCAGCCCGGTCCAACATGCTTGTCTGAAGAAGGAACTTCGCATCACTGCATCCTTGCCGGTTCAGGGGGTCTTGGCGTTTGCTTCAGCCGTGGCGCCACGGATGATGTGCATGGCGGGCGCGGCGTGGCTGGGTGCCGGGCTCGCCACACTGGCCACCGGCGCCTGGGACAGCTGGCTAAAGCGGTAGAGCGCGCGGTTGGCGGCCTCCACCTGCGGTATCGCATCGGCCTCGCTCCAGTAGCGCGCCAGGCGCTGTTCATCGGCGCTGCGCACCGCCAGGCGCAAGGTGCCGGCCTGGGCGGCCAGCATCAAGCGGCTGGCCATGGCTTCGGGCACGGCCACTGCCACCGTGCGGGTGCCTGCGCCGTTGCCCAGGCCGCTCTGATCGCGGCGGGCCTTTTGCTCTTCGGGGCTCTGCGCCGGGCGGCCATCGTTGGCCAACCCCGTTTGCTCGCCGACGCTCAGCACACGCAGGGCCGGCAGTACCACCTGGGCCGAGGCTTGCGGGTTGTTGGGCTCTTCGCGCAGGAACAGCAGCACGTCAACGTAGTCACCCGGGCGCAGTTGGCCAGCGGCACCGACCACTTCATCCACGCCCAGTGCCACCGCCCGCTCGTGTGCGCGGATCATCCGTGCCAGCGG
This sequence comes from Pseudomonas sp. CJQ_9, assembly GCF_043106615.1. NCBI lineage: Bacteria > Pseudomonadati > Pseudomonadota > Gammaproteobacteria > Pseudomonadales > Pseudomonadaceae > Pseudomonas > Pseudomonas sp. CJQ_9. The sequence goes on from NZ_JBICMS010000101.1 coordinate 21,774, forward strand.
CCCGCCGGCCTGAAAGCTGGCTTCTTCCAGCCAGGTGCCTGCCGCCAGGGGCCGGGCGCTGCTGCGGCCGACCACCTGAGCGACCTGTTGATAAGCACCGGCGGGGGCGACCTGCAGCCGCTCGACCAGCACATCGTCTTCAGTGAGTGGGGTATTGGCTGGCACGGCCTTGCGCAGCACGACCACAGCCGTGCGCGGCACTTCCACTGGCGCGCTGGGCGCTGGCGCTGTGGCCACGCTCGGCGGTGCAACGGTAGGCGCGGGGGCAATGGGGGCGACCGGCGGACGGCTGAGCACCACGCCCCAGTAGCCTGCCAACAGCGCCGCCAGCAAGAAAAACGCGGCCAGGAATAGGGTCAAGCGGCTGCTCATCTCGGCCTCCCTGCACGCGTTGGATGATGGCGAAAAGTCACTATTTCGCTATAGCAAGTTAGCGCAGCCATCGCCATTTGCCATGAGCCTGGGCAGTTTTTTTCAGGGGGCCAAGCAGGTCGCGTAAAAACAAAGAGTTAGCGAATAACGGTTGGTTAACCCATGCGGGTTAATACTTTCTGATTAACCCTTAAATACATTTGCAGTTCGTACCGGCTTGGCAATTCTTTGATGGCAGATCGGTGTCATTTTGATACCGCCGCCGCCGGCATCCATGCCGCAAGGAGCTGAAGCATGAAACTGTTCATTCTGCACTGCATGAATTTCCTGCATCGCAAGGACGGTGCATCCGGTATCGAATACGCCGTCATCGCAACCATGGTTGCAGTGGTGCTGGCGGCTTTCGTCGGGGATATCTCCACGGCCGTGAACACAACATTCACGACCATCAAAAATGCGCTTTGAGGCCTGAAAGGGAGCCAGCGGCATGCAGAACGCTTGCGCGCGTCAGCAGATCCTCCTGGTGGATGACGAGCAGGACGTTCTGCTGGAATTGGCGGAGCTGCTCGAAAACGAAGGCTTCGCCTGCCTGACCGCCACCTCGGTGAAGGCGGCCTTGCACCAGCTGACCTGTCACCCGGACGTAGCCTTGGTGATCACTGATGTGCGCATGCCGGGCGAAAGTGGCATCGGCTTGATCAAGCGCCTGCGCGAGCATACCGCCCGCCTGCATTTGCCGGTGATCGTCATGTCGGCACAGGCCGACCTGGATGACGTCAGCGAATTGCTGCAATTGCAGGTACTGGACTTTTTCCGCAAGCCGATCTACCAGGCCCGTTTGCTGGAAACCCTGGACAACCTGTTCCCCGTGTCGCGCTTGCGCGTCGTCAATTGAATTGACCCGGGCGGGAACGAAAACGCCCGGCACTTGGCCGGGCGTTTCGGTTATTGCGATCAGGCGTCGGGGTCACTCAGTTCCAGGGCGCCGCGTTTGCTGCGCAACTTGCCGTAGAAGTGCTCCAGCGCGTGGTTCAGCTTGGTGGCGGCACCATCCACCGCCTGGTCCAGCGAAGCGGCAGTGTGGGTCACGGAAATCGGTTGGTGGCCTTTGGGGCGAGCCTCCATCTGGCAGCGTTTGTCATGCGGTCCGGGCTTGGCGCCATTTTCGTCGCGCAGGTGCACCTCGATGCGGGTGAGGTCGTCCTCGTAACGTTCAAGTGAGCTTTCCAGTGTACTGCGGACCCACTGGTCGAGCCGGGCGTTGCCTTCGAAATGGTTGCTGCTGTTGACCTGGATTTGCATGATTCAATCCTTATTCAGCTTGCTCGCATGGAGGCGCGGCCAGGTCCTTGAGACCGTTGGAAATTCTGCGCCTCTTGACTCTAAGGTCAGGCAACCGCCGGATGAATTCAAGCCCTTTCGGAAAATAAATTTCTTGTTGCATCTCTGCGCGCACCGGCAGCTTGTCGTTCAAGCTTTGCTTATGAGAATTGAAATCATTAGTATTGCAGCCCCGAACACGCCCGGACCTTCGCCATGACGCGCAAACCCGCCGGCCTTCCGCTCAGCTACCGCCTGGCCGTGGCCTCACGCAGCTTGGCTGCGCTGCTGGGCGGCTACCTGCTGGCGTCTTCGGCCAGCGTCTGCATGGCCCTGGTGGCACCGTTGCCCAAGGTAGACGCCACGCTGATCGGCCTGATGCTGTCGTTCGTTTTCTACCTGCTGGCCTTCATCTGGTGCTTCGCCTGCCGCAGTGCCTGGCGCGCGTGGCTGGGCGTGCTGGCGCCAAGCCTGGTACTGGGCGTGATCAGTGGCATTGCCTACTGGGTGAAAACCTCATGAAAGACGGCTTCCGCCAGGCCATGGCCTGGCTGCATACCTGGGCCGGCCTGATCTTCGGCTGGCTGTTGTTCGCCATTTTCCTTACCGGCACGCTGTCGTATTTCAAGGAAGAGATCAGCCATTGGTCGCAGCCTGAAGTGCGCAGCCATGCACTGGACCCGGCCCATAGCCTGGCCCTGGCACAGCGTTACCTGGAGGCCAATGCCGGGCATTCAGGCACCTGGTTCATCCGCTTGCCCAACGCCCGCGAAGCGGGCTTGAGCGTGGGCTATCGCGACCCCAACGGCGGCCCGCGGGGCTTTGTCAGCAAGACCCTCGATACCCAGACCGGGCAACCGGTAGAGGCGCGCGACAGCCGCGGCGGCGAGTTCTTCTACCGGTTCCACTTCCAGCTGCAGATGCCGTACCCCTATGGCCGCTGGCTGTCGACCTTCTGCGCCTTCATCATGCTGCTGGGGCTGGTCACCGGCATCATTACCCACAAGAAGCTCTTCAAGGAGTTCTTCACCTTCCGCCCCGGCAAGGGCCAGCGCTCGTGGCTGGATGGGCACAACGCGATCGGCGTGCTGGTGCTGCCGTTCCACCTGATGATCAGCTACAGCAGCCTGGTGCTGTTCATGTACATGGTGATGCCGGCGGGGATCATGGCTAGCTATGGCAACGACACCGGCAAGTACTTCAATGACCTGTTCGGGCGCAACGATGCACCCAAGGCGGCCCAGGTGGCCACGCCGCTGGTCGCGCTGCCCAGCCTGTATGCCAAGGTGCAGGCGCTGCAACCCGAGGCACGCATTGGCAACATCCAGGTGCAGAACCCGGGCGACCGCAATGCCCGTGTCACCTTCACCCAATCGGCGGCCGACCATGTGGCCTACCGGCGCAGCGCCAACTGGACGTTCGATGGCGCCAGCGGCACGCTGCTGAGCCAGGGCAAGCCGGAGAGCGGGGCCATGATGACGTCGTTCAGCTTTGCCGGCCTGCACATGGGCAACTTTGCCGGGCCCTGGCTGCGCTGGCTGTATTTCTGCTTTGGCATTGCCGGTACTGCGGTGATCGGCACAGGCCTGGTGATGTGGCTGGGCAAGCGCCAGCTCAAACATGCCCAGCGCGCGCACATGCCCGGCGAGCTGCGCCTGGTCGAGGTGCTCAATATCGCCAGCATGAGCGGCCTGCTGCTGGCAGTGGCGGGCTTCTTCTGGGCCAACCGGCTGATCCCGGCCGCTGCCGCCGGCCGTGCCGATTGGGAGGTGAATGTCTTCTTCATCGTCTGGGGCCTGTCCCTGGCCCACGCCGTACTGCGCAGTGGGCGCCGGGCCTGGGGCGAGCAGCTGGCGCTGGGCGCATTGGCCTTCGCCTTGCTGCCGCTGCTCAATGGGCTGACCACCGACCGTGGGCTGAACCATTCGCTGGCGGCAGGTGACTGGGCCATGGCAGGCCTGGACCTGACCGCGCTGGGTACCGGGCTGTTCCTGGCCTGGCTGGCCGGCAAGATGCTGAGCAGCCCCGCGCCGCTGGCCAAGCGCGCGGCCCGGGCGGCAGACAAGCCGCGCGCCGAAGCGGCGCAGGCACGCTGATGCTGGGGAACGCATTGCTCGCCTACGCAGGCTTCGTTGCCTTGTGCCTGGCCATGGACAAACATTTTACCGGCCTGCTCGGGCGCAAGCCGCACCCCGGCCATTTGCGCCTGTTGCGCGTGGCGGGCTGGTCGTTGCTGGTGCTGTCGCTGGCGTTCAGTGTGCACCTGCGTGGCTGGGCCCATGGCCTGGTGGAGTGGGCGGCGGTGATGATGGCGGCGGTCACCGTGTGGGTCTTCGCCCTGCCGTACCAGCCGCGGCTGTTGCTGGGCCTGGCCGCCGGCAGTGTGCTGCTGGGCCCGGTGCTGGCCGTTTGGGCGGTGTGACAGCATGAGCGAGCAGGGCGATACCTTCGGGCCGGATGCCGACAGCGCAGGCGGGCGTGCGCGTTTTGTCCAGGTGTTCCAGGCCCAGCGTGCACGCATGGAGGCACTGGTCAGCCGGCGCGTGGGCTGCCGCGCCACGGCGTCGGACCTGGTCCAGGAGTTGTTCCTGCGCTTCTGGCGTCGCCCCGAGGTGAAAGTCGAGGCGCTGGATACTTACCTGCTGCGTTGTGCCGGCAACCTCGCCATCGACCACCTGCGCAGTGAGGGCAGCCGCGAACGCATTGCCGAAGCCGCGCTGGCGGTGGACGAGGCGAGCATGGCGCATGCGCCGGAGCAGGCCGTGGAAGTGGACCATGACCTGCAGCGTATCGAGGCTGCCTTGCGCGCCTTGCCCGAGCGCACCCGGCAGATCTTCCTGCTCAATCGCATTCATGGCTGCAAGTACGGCGAGATCGCCAAGGCCATGCAGCTGTCCCAGAGCGCGGTGGAAAAGCATATGATGCGCGCCCTAGAAGCGTGCAAGGCGAGTGTTGCCGAGCCCGCGTCCACCCCGCGCCGGCCTGGGAGTGCCTGCCGATGAGCCCTATACCGCCGATCACCGAGGCGCAGTCGCAGGCCGCTTTGCGCTGGCTCAGCCGCATCAGCGAGCAACCTGCAGTGGCCGAGGGGGCCTCGTTCAAGCGCTGGTTGCTGGCCGAGCCCGGGCACCGCGCCGCGTACGAGCAGGCCCAGGCGCTGTGGCGCAACAGTGGTGTGGCGGCGTCGCGGCTGGCTGCCGAAGAGCATGCCAGCCTGCAGCCCTACCTGGCCGCCATGGCCCGCCCGGCTGCCAGGCGCCCCGGGCGCGCGCGCCTGGCGGCAATCGGGCTGGCGGCCTGCCTGGTGCTGGCCATTGGGGTAGCCGGGGGCTGGCACCCAGGCTACTGGCTGCAGGACCTGCAGGCCGACTACAGCAGTGCCGGGCAGATTCGCCAGGTTACCCTGCAGGACAACTCGCAGGTGACCCTGGATGCGGGCAGTGCAATTGCGGTCGATTTTGCCCATGGCAAGCGTCGCGTGCGCTTGCTGCATGGCGCGGCGTTCTTCCAGGTCACGCATACCGGCGAGCCATTCCTGGTCGAGGCCAATGGCGGTGAAGTGCGGGTACTCGGTACCCAGTTCGAGGTGCGTGAGCAGGGGGAGGGCACGCAGGTCACGGTGCGCAGCGGGCGGGTGGCGGTGAGCCCGGTTGCGGGGGCCGCGGCCAGGGAGCTGACGGCCAACCAGCAGGTGAGCTACGGCGCCGGCCGGGCCGGCGCAACCTTGGCGGTGGACAGCGACAACCGCCTGGCCTGGCGCCAGGGCTGGCTGAATTACTACCAGGTGCCGCTGGCGCAGGTGGTCGAGGACCTGGGGCGCTACTACCCGGGGCGGATCGTCTTGCTGGATGAGGAACTCGGGCAGCGTAAGGTCAGTGGCAGTTTCCCCTTGGCCGAACCGCTGCGGGCACTGGATTCGCTGGGCAAGGTGATGGGTTTTTCACGGCAGACCGTGCTGGGTCGTTTGACGCTGATCCGCTAGCCCCCTGCCGGCCGCCGTTGGCGCCTGCCGTAGAAGCGGGTTTAGCCGCGACCCGGCAGCACAGGAAAAATATTTTTCAAAAGCGCGTGAGGTAACGGACGGTGGTATCCGTGTAATGAGTGGAAGTGCGATTCATTCGTACTCATATTCCTCTCACAGGTCAGCGTCCATGAAGTTCTCCCCGCGTTGCGTCCCCCTCTGGTTCGGCCTTGCCATGCTCCCGACCGTCGCCGTGGCTCCCCAGGCCAGCGCTGCCGAGCAACAGCAGGCCTACGCCTTTGCCCAGCCGGCGCAACCGCTGGCCCAGGCCCTCAGCGCCTTCAGCCGTACCACGGGCCAGAGCGTGGTTTACACCGTAGCGTTGCCTGGGGTGCAGGCGCCGGCGCTGACCGGCACCTACAGTGCCGAACAGGCGCTGCAACAGCTGCTGGCAAGCAGCGGGCTGACCTGGCGGCGCCTGGACGCGCGGACCCTGACCCTGGACGCGCTGGATACTACCGGGGCCCTCAACCTGCAGGCCACCACGGTGACCTCGCTCCGGGACGACTACAGCTACCAACCCCCGGCCACGGCTTCGATCATGCGTGGTCAGGGCGCCAACCAGGACATCCCCCAGGCGATCAACGTGGTCCCGGCGCAGGTCATCCGTGACCAGGCGCCGCGCAACCTTGACGATGCCCTGGCCAACGTCAGCGGCATTACCCAGGGCAACAACTTCGGCGGCACCTCCGACACGGTGATGAAGCGCGGTTTCGGTGACAACCGCGACGGCTCGATCATGCGCGATGGCATGCCCATCGTGCAGGGCCGCAGCCTCAATGCCAGCACCGAACGGGTCGAAGTGCTCAAGGGGCCGGCCTCGCTGCTGTACGGTATCCAAGACCCGGGCGGGGTCATCAACGTGGTCAGCAAGCGCCCCCAGCTCGAGCAATACAATGCCCTGAACCTGCGGGGCTCCACCTACGGCAGCGGCAAGAACGGCAGCGGCGGGGGCTTCGACAGCACCGGCGCGCTGGGCGACAGCAACTTCGCCTACCGCATGATCGTCGACCACGAAGACGAAGATTACTGGCGCAACTTCGGGGTGCATCGTGAATCGCTGGTCGCGCCGTCGTTGGCCTGGCTGGGCGAAGACACCCAGGTGGTGCTGGCCTACGAGCACCGCGAGTTTCTCTCGCCGTTCGATCGGGGCACGGCCTTTGGCAGCAATGGCCACCCGCTGGACATTCCCGCCACCCGGCGCCTGGACGAGCCCTTCAACGACATGGAAGGGCGCTCGGACCTGTATCGTCTGGAGGTCGACCACCAGTTGGCCGATGACTGGAAGCTGCACGTTGGCTACAGCTTCAACCGTGAGACCTACGACGCCAGCCAGGTTCGCGTCACGGGGGTGAACGAAGCCAATGGCACCCTGACCCGCAGTATCGATGGCACCCATGGCGCCATGAGCCGGGACCAGTTCGCAACCTTGAGCCTGGGCGGCACCGTGCAATTGGCCGGCATGCAGCATGACTTGCTGCTGGGCGCCGACCATGAAGACCGCAAGGTCTACCGCGCTGACCTGATCCGGCAAGCCGCGCGGTCCAGCTTCAGCTACGTGAACCCGGTGTACGGGCAGGAAGTGGAAGGCACCACCGTGCGTGCCAGCGACAGTGACCAGACCGACAAGCTGCGCACTGACGCGCTGTTCCTGCAGGACGCGCTGCACCTGGACGATCACTGGATCCTGGTGGCCGGTGCACGCTTCCAGCAGTACGACCAGTACGCCGGCCGTGGTCGCCCGTTCACGGCCAACACCGATACCAACGGCCAGACCTGGGTGCCGCATGCCGGTATCGTCTACAAGGTCGATGAGCAACTGTCGTTCTATGGTAGCTACAGCGAATCGTTCAAGCCCAACTCCAGCATCGCGCCGCTCACCGGGGGGGTGGTACTGGACTCGTCGGTGGCGCCGGAAGAGGGCAAGTCGTGGGAGCTGGGCGCCAAGCTCGACATGCCAGGCAGCCTGACCGGTACCTTGGCGCTGTTCGACATCACCAAGCGCAACGTGCTGGTGGCCAATTTCGACACGCGCACCGGCGATACGCTTTACAGCAATGCGGGTGAAGTCAACTCACGCGGGGTTGAACTGGACCTGACCGGCCAGCTCAGCGAGCGTTGGAGCCTGATCGGCAGCTATGCCTTCACCGATGCCAAGGTCACCCAGGACCCTGACCTCAAGGGCAACCGCCTGCAGAACGTGGCCAAGCACAGCGGCTCGCTGTCGGCGGTGTACGACTACGGCAGCCTGTTCGGCGGCGACCGCCTGCGCTTTGGTGCCGGGGCCCGGTATGTGGGTGAGCGCAGCGGCAACGCGACCAACACCTTCGACTTGCCGTCCTACACCGTGGCTGACGCATTTGCGACCTACGAGACCAAGCTCGATGAGCACAAGGTGCTGTTGCAGCTGAACGTGAAGAACCTGTTCGACAAGGTGTACTACAGCTCGGCGGTGAACCAATACTTTGTGGCGATTGGGGATGCGCGGCAGGTGAGCCTGTCCAGTACCTTTGAGTTTTAGGGAGCAGGGGCCGCTTCGCGGCCCATCGCAGGCAAGCCAGCTCCCACAGGAATCGCGATATGTTCTGGCCCCATCGCAGGCAAGCCAGCTCCTGCAGGAATCGCGATATGTTCTGGCCTCATCGCAGGCAAGCCAGCTGCCACAGGAATCGCGATATGTTCTGGCCTCATCGCAGGCGAGCCAGCTCCTACAGGAATCGCGATATGTTCTGGCCTCATCGCAGGCGAGCCAGCTCCTACAGGAATCGCGATATGTTCTGGCCTCATCGCAGGCAAGCCAGCTTCAACAGGTACTGCACAGGTCTGGGGCCTGAGGCAATCGCTGTGGGAGCTGGCTTGCCTGCGATGGGCTGCAAAGCAGCCCCGATGTCACAGGTTGAAGGCCAGGCGGTACTCGCCCGGTGTGGCGCCAACGGCCTGGCGGAACCGATTGCTGAAATGGCTGGCACTGGCAAACCCGCACACCAGGGCAATTTCTCCCAACGGCATGCCCCCCAGCCGCAACAGCTGGCAAGCCCGGTGTAGCCGCCGTGCCAGCAGGAATTGGTGCGGTGGCAGCCCGAAGCTGGCGCGGAACATGCGCGCAAAGTGGTACTCGGACAGGTTGCAACGCAACGCCAGTTCGCCGAGGGTGATCGGCTGGTCCAGGTGCGCCTCGAGGTAGTCGACCAGTTGCCGACGCAGTCTTGGTGCCAGCCCGCCTTTCAGGCGCAGGCCCTGGCGCAGCCCGACCTGGCTGAGCAGCGCATGGTCGACGATTTCATGCGCCAGGCTGCTGGCGAGCAGACGCTCGCCGGGTTCGTCCCAGTCCAGGCCGATCAGTTGGCGAAAGCGTCGGGCCTGCTGTGGGTCGTCAAGAAAGGTCGCTTCCTGCAACTGCAGTTCGCGCGGCTCACGGTCGAGCAGGCGCACGCAACCAAGGGCGAACTGCGCTTGGCTGACATACAGGTGCGCCAGACGGATCTCGCCATTGACCACCCAGTTCGATTCCTCGCCGGCCGGCATGATGCACAGCTTGTCGGGCGCGCCTTTGTCGGCGGGCCGTTGGCGGCGGAAGGTGCCGGTACCGTCGGCGATGTAGCACGACAGGGTGTGATGGCTCGGCGCCTGATAATCGCGGGCGTCGTCGCGGTTGCTCCACAACGCCGCCGCCAGCCCGTCACCCAGGTGCGCGCTCAGCTCCAGGCGGGCGTGGGGCGAGGCGTGCATGGCATTGAACACTTGTAGCTGGGTGAATGGCGTCATGGCGGGTTCCTCTGACGCCCATCCTACTGCGCCTTGAGCGTGCGTACAGCCGCCAGCGCGACAAATGCGCAAGTTTGTGCAAGCGCAAAGTCCAGGGCCGGGCGAACACTGATTGCACTGGCGAGGGCTGCGCCCTCGCTCGCCGGCAAGCCGGCTCCCTCAGTTACAGCGCCCAGCTTGAAGGTTGACGCTGCCCCTGTGGGAGCTGGCTTGCCGGCGATGGGCCGCGCAGCGGCCCCGGGATGTAGGGTCGATCGCCTGAGGAGCCGCACCGATGAACCTGTCTCTCTACCTGCTCACCGTCCTGATCTGGGGCACCACCTGGATCGCCTTGAAACTGCAACTGGGCGTGGTCGCCATACCGGTTTCGATCGTGTACCGCTTTGCCCTGGCCGGTCTGATCCTGTTTGCCTTCCTGCTGCTCACCCGTCGCTTGCAGCCGATGAACAGGCGGGGCCACCAGATCTGCCTGGCCCAGGGCCTGTGCCTGTTCTGCGTCAACTTCATTTGCTTCCTCAGTGCCAGCCAGTGGATCGCCAGCGGCCTGATCGCCGTGGTGTTTTCCACCGCCACGCTGTGGAACGCGCTGAATGCGCGAATCTTCTTCGGCCAGAAAATCGCCAGCAACGTGCTTGGCGGCGGCGGCCTGGGCCTGCTTGGGTTGGGCTTGTTGTTCTGGCCAGAGCTTTCGCCCCACGCGGCCAGCCGCGAGACCCTGTACGGGCTTGGTCTGGCCCTGCTTGGCACGCTGTGCTTTTCAGCCGGCAATATGTTGTCGAGCATGCAGCAGAAAGCCGGGCTGCGGCCCATGACCACCAATGCCTGGGGCATGGTCTACGGCGCGTTGATGCTGGGTACGTACTGTGTGGTCAGCGGCGTGCCGTTCGGCATGGAGTGGAACCTGCGCTACATCGGCTCGCTGTTGTACCTGGTGGTTCCGGGGTCGGTGATCGCCTTTACCGCCTACCTGACCCTGGTGGGGCGCATGGGGCCGGAGCGGGCCGCGTACTGCACGGTGCTGTTCCCGTTGGTGGCGTTGAACGTGTCGGCGGTGGCCGAGGGGTACCAGTGGACGGCGCCGGCGCTGCTGGGGCTTGTCGCAGTGATGGCAGGGAATGTGCTGGTGTTTCGCAAGCCCAGGGCACGGGTAGCTGAGGGGGTTGTGGAGGCCAGATGAATCATGGCCCTATCAGCGGCCAGCTACCGAAACTGTGGGCGCTGGTTTGCCGGCGATAGGGCCGGTACAGGGATAACCGGGGGATCAGTCCTTCCACACCTGCGGGTTCACCAGGTCCCGCGGCCGCTCACCCAGCAGCGCCGCGCGCAGGTTGTCCAGCGCCCGGTTGGCCATGGCTTCGCGGGTTTCGGCGGTGGCCGAGCCTATGTGCGGCAAGGTCAGGGCATTGGGCAGCTTGAACAGCGGCGAATCGCTCAGTGGCTCTTTCTCGTAGACATCAAGGCCTGCGCCGCGCAGGGTGCCGTTCTGCAGGGCTTGGATCAGTGCGGCTTCATCGACCACCGGCCCGCGTGCAATGTTGATCAGGAACGCGCTTGGCTTCATCAGCTTCAGCTCGCGGCTGCCGATCAGTTTGCGGGTCGCGTCCGACAGGGGCACCACGATGACCACGAAATCGGCTTCGGCCAGCAACTGCTCCAGGCTGCGGAACTGCGCGCCCAGCTCCTGCTCCAGCGCGCTCTTGCGGCTGTTGCCGCTGTACAGGATCGGCATGTTGAAGCCGAAGCGGCCACGGCGGGCCACGGCTGCACCGATGTTGCCCAGGCCGACGATGCCCAAGGTCTTGCCATGCACATCACTGCCGAAGTGCGCCGGGCCCACGGTTGCCTGCCAGTTGCCGGCCTTGGTCCAGGCGTCGAGTTCGGCGGTACGCCGGGCGCAGCCCATGATCAGCGAAAAGCCCAGGTCGGCAGTGCTTTCGGTGAGCACGTCGGGGGTGTTGGTGAGGGCGATGCCGCGTTCGTTGAAGTAGTCCAGGTCATAGTTGTCGTAGCCGACCGACACGCTGGACACCACCTCGAGCTTGGCCGCACCTTCCAGCTGCGCCCGGCCAAGCTTGCGCCCGACCCCGATCAGGCCGTGGGCTTCGGGCAGGGCTTCGTTGAACTGGGCGGCGATGTCGCCCAACTTGGGGTTGGGCTGTATCAGGTTGAAATCGTGCTGCAGGCGCTCGGCCATGGCCGGGGTGATTCGGCTGAAGGCCAGGACGGTCTTTTTCATCGGGCTGCTTCCAAGGGGAAAGCTACAAGCTACAAGCTACAAGCTACAAGCTACAAGCTACAAGCTACAAGCTACAAGCTACAAGCTACAAGCTACAAGAAAAAGCAGCACGTGAACGGATCTGCTTTTTCTTGCAACTTGCAACTTGCTACTTGCGACTTGCAGCTTCCCTTAGTTGGCGATCAGCACCTGATGGGTTTTCAGGTCGGCCTCATGCGCGGCAAGAATTTCCGGCAGCGAGTTGCGCAGGTATTCGACCCAGGTCTTGATCTTGGCATCCAGATACTGGCGCGACGGGTAGATGGCGTACAGGTTCAGTTCCTGCAGGCGGTACTCCGGCAGCACCCGCACCAGGCTGCCGTCGCGCAGGCCATCGATGGCCGAATAAATCGGCAGCACGCCTACGCCCATGCCGCTGCGGATCGCGGTCTTCATGGCGTCGGCGGTGTTGACCATGAACGGTGAGCTGGTGATGTTGACCATCTCCTGGCCTTCCGGGCCATCGAACAGCCACTTTTCCAGCGGGATCACCGGGCTGACCATGCGCAGGCAGGCGTGCTTGAGCAGGTCGGCAGGTTTGTGCGGCAGGCCATTGCGGGCGATGTAGGCCGGCGACGCGCAGACGATGCTGTAGGTGATGCCCAGGCGCTGCGAAACGAACCCCGAGTCCGGCAGCTCGGTGGCCAGCACGATGGACACGTCATAGCCCTCGTCAAGCAGGTCGGGCACGCGGTTGGCCATGGTCAGGTCGAAGGTCACGTCGGGGTGCGATTCACGGTAGCGGGCAATCGCATCGACCACGAAATGCTGGCCCACCCCAGTCATCGAATGCACCTTCAATTGCCCGGCGGGGCGCGCATGGGCGTCGCTGGCCTCGGCCTCGGCTTCCTCGACGTAGGTCAGAATCTGTTCGCAGCGCATCAGGTAGCGCTTGCCGGCCTCGGTCAGCGCAATGCGGCGGGTGGTACGGTTGAGCAGCCTTGTTTGCAGATGGGCTTCCAGGTTGGAGACCGCCCGCGATACGTTCGCGGTGGTGGTGTCCAGTTGCGCCGCAGCGGCCGTGAAGCTGCCTAATTGCGCTACGCAACTGAAAGCACGCATGTTTTGCAGGGTGTCCATGGGTCACTCTCTAGGTAGAGGACAAAATTGTGTCACGAAGCAACGCAAAAGTTATGAAAACTTACCTTCGACCAAAGGCGGATTATCGCCATTTTGGTAACAAAGATTCGCAGGAATCTACGCTTATCGCCAGTGCTGCTGCCCCCTAGAATTGCTCCGCCTCTCCACCTCTTCCTCGGGAAATCGCAGCTGTGCCGCGTCGCATCATCAGAACGCTCAGTGCGTTCAGTGCCTGTGCCCTTGCCCTCACCTTGAGCGGCTGTATCGGAACCTGGGGCATCGCCCCGCAAAGCAAGACGCTGCAAGCCAATACCCTGACCACCGACGCGGCCATTCGCGAAGCCGCAAGCGATGCTCACTGGCCCGACCAGCAGTGGTGGCACGCCTATGGCGACCCGCAACTGGACCGCTGGGTTGCCCTGGCAGTGGCCGGCAGCCCGAGCCTGGCCATGGCCGCCGCGCGGGTGCGTGAAGCCAAGGCCATGGCCGGTGTGATCGAGTCGGCTGAAAAGCTCCAGGCCAACGGCCAGGCCACGCTCAAGCGCCACAACTGGCCTGAAGACCAGTTCTATGGGCCTGGTGCGTTGTCGGGTGCCAACACCTGGGACAACAACGCGGCCATTGGCTTGAGCTACGCGCTGGACTTGTGGGGCGGTGAACGCAACGCCAGTGAACAGGCCGTAGACCAGGCGCACATGAGCGTGGCTGAAGCGCGCCAGGCGCAACTGGAGCTGCAGAACAACGTGGTGCGCGCCTATATCCAGCTGAGCCTGCACTTTGCCCAGCGCGATATCGTCAAGGCCGAGCTGGCACAGCAAGAACAGATCCTGGCCTTGGCCAGGCGCCGCCTGGCGGCCGGTATCGGCACCCATTTCGAAGTCAGCCAGGCCGAAGCGCCGCTGCCGGAAACCCATCGCCAGCTCGATAGCCTCGACGAAGAAATCGCCCTGGCCCGCAACCAGTTGGCTGCCCTGGCCGGCAAAGGCCCGGGGGAGGGCGCGCAGTTGCAGCGCCCGGCCCTGGCCCTGGCCGCACCACTGAAGCTGCCGTCCAACCTGCCTGCGGCACTGGTCGGCCAACGCCCGGATGTGGTCGCCAGCCGCTGGCAGGTGGCTGCCCAGGCACGCGGCATCGACGTCGCGCACGCCGGCTTCTTCCCCAACGTCGACCTGGTCGGCAGCCTGGGCTTCATGGCCACGGGCGGCGGGCCGCTGGAATTCCTGACCGGGCGCAAGTTCAACTACAACGTTGGCCCGGCCATCAGCCTGCCGATCTTCGACGGCGGGCGCCTGCGCTCGCAGCTGGGCGTGGCCTCGGCTGGCTATGACGTGGCCGTGGCGCGCTACAACCAGACCGTGGTCGGTGCGCTGAAGAACATTTCCGACCAGTTGATCCGCCGCGAGTCGATGCAGCAGCAGTCGCACTTCGCTGCCGAATCGGTGGCCGCCGCGCAGAAAACCTACGATATCGCCATGGTCGCCTTCCAGCGTGGCCTTACCGATTACCTCAACGTGCTCAATGCGCAGACCTTGCTGTTCCGCCAGCAGCAGGTGCAGCAGCAGGTGCAGGCGGCACGCCTGATCGCCCATGCCGAGCTGGTCACCGCGCTGGGCGGTGGCCTGCAGGCTGGCCAGGACGTACCCCAGGAAGAACGCCAGGCTGCGCCGAAGACCCCGGCGACCCTGGCCATTTTCGATACCCGGCCGGACAACGCTGAATGAGCACTTCCAGTTTGCCTGTGCGCTGGCTGCAAAGCCTGGAATGGCGTCGCGGCTTCTTCGCCTGGGCGCGTACCGATGGCGTGACCTGGGTCTATATCTTCAAGGTACTGGCAGCCGCGTTCATTACCTTGTGGCTGGCCATGCGCCTGGAGCTGCCCCAACCGCGCACGGCGATGATCACCGTGTTCATCGTCATGCAGCCGCAAAGCGGCCATGTGTTCGCCAAGAGCTTCTACCGGGTGCTCGGCACCCTGGCCGGCTCGGCGATGATGGTGGCGTTGATTGCCATTTTTCCGCAGAACACCGAGCTGTTCCTGCCCAGCCTGGCGCTGTGGGTTGGGCTGTGCTCGGCCGGTGCCATGCGCTACCGTACCTTCCGCGCCTATGGCTTCGTGCTGGCCGGCTACACCGCGGCCATGATCGGCCTGCCGGTACTGCAGCACCCCGACCAGGCGTTCATGGCGGCGGTGTGGCGGGTGCTGGAAATTGCCTTGGGCATCCTGGTGTCGACCTTCGTCAGTGCCGCGATCCTGCCGCAGTCGGCCAGCGCCGCCATGCGTAACGCCCTGTACCAGCGCTTTGGTGTGTTCGCCGGCGTGGTGGTCGAGGCCTTGCGCGGTGACAGCCAGCGTGACCGTTTCGAGAGCAGCAACGTGCGCTTCGTGGCCGAGGCGGTGGGCCTGGAAAGCCTGCGTAACGTCACCGCCTTCGAAGACCCGCACATGCGCCGGCGCAGTGGCCGGCTGGTGCGTATGAACAGCGAGTTCATGGCCATCACCACACGCTTCAACGCCCTGCACCGCCTGCTGGAACGCCTGCGGGCACGTGGCCCGCGGCAGATCGTCACGGCCATCGAGCCGGGCCTGAACACCTTGGTGGAGCTGTTGCAACCCTACGTGGGCCGGGCGCTGACCGACGCCGATGCCTTGCGCCTGACCCTGGAGCTGGGCGCGTACAAGGAAGGCCTGCAAGCCCAGGTGCGTAGCCTGCGGGCCGACTACCTGGCAACCGGGCCCAGCGCGGCCGACCAGCTCGACTTCCACACGGTGTTCGAGCTGTTGTACCGCTTCATCGACGAAATGTTCAGCTACGCCGAAACCCACGCCTCGCTGGCTGCACACAAGCATGAGCGCGAGCAATGGGACGAGCCCTATGTGGCGCAGACCAGCTGGCTGGTGTCGTTGGCAGCGGGTGTGCGCGCCTCGACAGTGCTGTTGCTGTTGGGTAGCTACTGGCTGCTCAGCGACTGGCCCAGTGGCGCCATGATGACCCTGATCGCCACGGTGACCGTGGGCTTGTCGGCAGCCTCGCCCAACCCCAAGCGCATGTCGTTCCAGATGGCCTGCGGTACTGCGCTGGGGGCCTTGGTCGGCTTCTTCGAGACCTTTTTCGTGTTCCCCTGGATCGATGGGTTCCCATTGCTGTGCATGGTGCTGGCGCCCGTGTTCGTGCTCGGCGCGTTTCTCTCGTCACGGCCAGCCTACGCCGGCTACGGCATCGGCCTGCTGGTGTTTTTCGCCATCGGCTCGGTACCCAACAACCTGACCGTGTACGACCCCTACAGCTTCATCAATGACTACATCGGCATGATTCTGGGCATGTGCGTGTGTGCCGCCGCCGGGGCGATCATCCTGCCACCCAACAGCCGCTGGTTGTGGAGCCGCCTGGAGCAGGAGCTGCGCGAGCAGGTGTTGTTTGCCATCAGCGGCCGCCTGCGTGGCATCGGCACGGCGTTCGAAAGCCGCACCCGCGACTTGCTGCACCAGGCCTACGGCCTGGCAGCCGGCAAGCCGAAGGTTCAGAGCGAGCTGATGGGCTGGATGTTCACCGTGCTGGAGGTCGGCCACGCGGTTATCGAGCTGCGCAAGGAGCAGGCCCGCGCCCCGGTGCACCCGGCCTATGCCGAGTCGCAACCGTGGCGCCAGGCTATCCGCGTGATGGGCCGGGCCCTGGCACGGCTGTTTCTGCAGCCCAGTGCCAGCAACCACGAACGCGCGCTGGTAGCAGTGGACCATGCCATTGCCCGGGTGCAGGCCACCGACGAGCCATTCGCCCGGCACTTCGATACCTCGGTGCTGCGCCGTGCGCAAAGCTACCTGCACTTCATCCGTTCTTCCTTGCTCGACCCACAGTCGCCGCTGGTGCCGGCGAAAGGATTGCCTGATGCTCCCTGAAAGCATGCCCCGTGAAATCGCCTTCCATGGCGTGTACATGCCCACCATGACCCTGATGTTCCTGTTCGCCCTGGGCCTGGCCTGGGGCCTGGACCGGTTCATTGCCAGCCATGATGGCTACCGCTTCTTCTGGCACCCGGCGCTGCTGCGCCTGAGCCTGTTCGTCTGCCTGTTCGGCGCCATGGCGCTTACTGTCTACTGGTGAGAAACCTTCGATGAAAAAGTTCTTCAGCCTGATCGCCACCTTGCTGGTGCTGGTCGCTGCCGTGGCCATCGGTCGCCAGTTGTGGGTGCACTACATGACCACCCCATGGACCCGTGACGGCCGCGTACGTGCCGACATCATCAACGTTGCTGCCGACGTGCCGGGTTATGTGGTGGGCGTACCGGTCAAGGACAACCAGCGGGTGAAGAAGGGCGACCTGCTGATCCAGATCGACCCCGAGCACTACCAACTGGCCGTCGACCAGGCCAAGGCGCTGGTCGCTTCGCGCAAGGCCACCTGGGACATGCGCAAGGTCAATGCCAAGCGCCGTGCCGACATGGACAACCTGGTGATCTCCAAGGAAAACCGCGACGACGCCAGCAACATCGCCAACTCCGCCCAGGCCGACTATCAGCAAGCCCTCGCCGAACTGGCTGCCGCCGAGCTGAACCTCAAGCGCACGCACATCGTGGCGACAGTGGACGGCTACGTGACCAACCTGAATATCCACAAGGGCGACTACGCGCGCACGGGTGAAGCAGTGATGGCGGTGGTCGATGAAAACTCGTTCTGGGTGTACGGGTTCTTCGAAGAAACGAAACTGCCGCACGTGAAAGTGGGCGACCAGGCCGAGTTGCAGATGATGAGCGGCGAGCGCATCAAGGGCCATGTGGAAAGCATCGCCCGCGGTATCTATGACCGCGACAACCCGCAAAGCCGCGAGCTGATTGCCGACGTGAACCCGACCTTCAACTGGGTACGCCTGGCGCAGCGGGTGCCGGTGCGCATTCACATTGATGAAGTGCCGGAAGGGTTTTTGCTGGCGGCGGGGACGACGTGTACGGTAGTGGTGAAACCGAGCGAGGGCTGACCTGCGGCGCCATTCTGGCCCACAGGAACTGCACTGCCTTTGAATACAGCGCTGGACCTGTGGGAGCGGGCATGCCCGCGAAGAATCCAACGCGGTGGCTGGCACCGGCTGTTCTTCCTGAAGAAAAAACAGGTGTGCGGTGCGTGTGTTGACAGAGGTGCAGTATCCACGGTTCATAAAGGGCGGTAGCACCGTTTTTGGATGCAGCGCTGTTAGTTTGACCTTATGTTCTTGGAAACGGTGATAGGCGTATGCACGTTGGGATAAAATAAAATAGGGGTGGT
This sequence comes from Pseudomonas sp. CJQ_9, assembly GCF_043106615.1. NCBI lineage: Bacteria > Pseudomonadati > Pseudomonadota > Gammaproteobacteria > Pseudomonadales > Pseudomonadaceae > Pseudomonas > Pseudomonas sp. CJQ_9. The sequence continues at coordinate 39,862 of NZ_JBICMS010000101.1, forward strand.
TGTATAGATGTCATCCTTGGCCTCAAAGGGTAGCGGATAAAATCCGGGATAAATTTCTGCGAGGACCCTTGCCCGGTATCCGTTGGCTCCATCTGGCCTTATAGAACCTTGGATCGTTCCGTCGAATCCATATGTCGGTCGCGAGGTTATATTGGCAATGCGCTGTGCGAGTGAGAGTAAGTTTCCGGATGCAGCGCCGCTGTTACAGGACAGCAAGAAAATGTCCTCGATATCAGGCAGTTGAATTGATAATGATTTTATCAGCGCCGGGATGGTATTCGCGTCATGAACGCTATCTCCAATTTTTATGCTATTGTAGCTTCCATGGCCATGCAGAATTAAGTCGGATTTATTTTTTATATGAGATGGCTTTAAGTAAATCCCGAAATTATTACTCTCTCTTTTAACCGGCTTTAGGTTTCTGAGGAACATGTATTTTTCACCTGTACGGCCGTCTGGGTCATAGCGATTGACAGGGTCATTAAGTACATAGCTGTAGGCGTTAAGTCCACCCTTTCCAAATGGGCTGAGTGTGTCGGTGGTGGTGAACCTCATCAAGACGGGTGAATACCAGCGGTGTCCGTTGCCTAACCCATAGCACCCATTCGATAAGTCGAGATATCCGCCGTTAAATCCCACAGGTATAGCCGCTGCTGTCTTTTTTGTGAAACCGAAAGGTGAATATGCCTGGCACATGCGTCCGCTCGGAAATGCGTACACCAACGCTGAGCCCATGGGATCAAGGGCCAGCACGTGGGTTGGCGAAAGTGTGGAGCGCTGAAGAGCCAAACAGTGGTGGTCATGACTCACGAATCGAGTAAATGTCTCAATGCTCTCTAACATGGCAAGGTTATGTGTATTGTAGAAGTAACGCATTCGTGGCTCCTTGAGTTATGCCCACCTTACTACCTGGCCGTATTCGTGCAACTGGCAAAATTGTCAGGGAATGCGCTAACGGAAGTGACGACATCACCTGCGGTATTTACGACAGCGACAATCTCCCATGCTGCGAGCTGAGTGCCAATATGAACCCCCAGCTTCAAAGGGTACGCATCGCGCAGCGGGTGCCGGTGCGCATTCATATCGATGAAGTGCCGGAAGGGTTTTTGCTGGCGGCGGGGACGACGTGTACGGTGGTGGTGAAGCCGAGCGAGGGGTGACCTGCGGCGCCATTCTGGCCCACAGGAACTGCACCGCCTTTGAATACAGCGCTGGACCTGTGGGAGCGGGCATGCCCGCGAAGAATCCTACGCGGTGGCTGGCACCGGCTGCGCCGGTGTTCGCGGGCGCGCCCGCTCCCACAGGGTACGCTGTGCGCCTAACAGCATTGGTTCTCTGCGCGACACCGGAGTGCCCGTGTTAGCTATTGCGCATGCGCGATTGGGCTCAATCGGCCAAAGACTCTCGGAGTAACTGGTCCCAATCGTCTGGTGGACGGCCGGTTAGCAGCATCTTCTGAAAAACCTTGTAAGCGTCGTCGCTGCTGTCGTAGGCGCGCTTGCTCGACTCGTCATTGACCCAGGCAAGCACGATGATCTTGCTGGGAGTGTGATAGCGAAAAAACAAGCGGTATTGCTGGAAGAACTTCGCTCTGAACCAGTGCTTGTGATCACCGCCAAGCGTTGCACCCTGGCGGTACTCAGGTTTTGTAGGGTCTTGAGGGATTACATCAAACGCTAACCGCTTGATGGCTGCCAGCCGCTTATAAGCATTCTTTTTCGTGTAACCCGTTGGGTCCTTCTGCATCTGGGCCTGAACTTGAACGCTCAGTGCGTCAAGCTTGGCCAGGAACAGCGGGTGGGCAAATACAGTCCATCCGTGAATAACCAGAGGCGTCTTTTTCGCATCACTCATTCATCATCCGCCGACAGAGGTTGATCCAGATCGACCTCCGCGTCGCCGACAAGCTTGTCGAGGCGCGCGATGAGGTCAGCATCGACAACCTGCAGCCGTTGAGGATTTGTTGCGATGTCGTGGGCCAGAAAACTCAGGAACTGGCCCAGCACCGGATCATCCTCGGTTGCCTCTGCGCGGGTGAGTATCACCCCACCGTCAGGGCGAATCGAGTAATGGATCTTGTCACGTTTTTTCAAACCCAAGGCACGACGCACGGTTTCAGGAACTGTGGTCTGGTAACGATCGGTCAGCGTGGACTCGACTTCGAAAGTGGTAGCCATAGCGCATGTCCATTGAGGTCCATCAACGTCCGTCAAGGTAATGCGATTGCATTGTCTGGTCAATGCAAATGCATTACCCGACTGATCAGCGGTTCACGCCGCCCCCACCAGCACCGGCACCTCAACCCGGTCGATCACCTTCGCACTGATCGATGGGTCCAGCAACCGCCCCAACCGTGACAGGTGGCGGTGGCCCATGATGATCAGTTCGCAGTTCAGTTCCTGCGCCTTGGCTACGATCGCCTCGACCGGTTGCCCCGCGATCATGCAACCCTGGCTGGCGAAGCCGGCCTGTCGCAACTCGCCTACCGCCTTGGCCACCGCGTCGTCGGCCTGGTGCTGTTCCTTGCAGGCGGCGGGGTATTGCTCCAGCTCTTCGGTGGTGTAGGGCGCGGGTTGCTCGTGCACGGCGAAGGTAGAGTCGATGGCCAGCAGCACGTGCAATTCGTGTTCGCCGGGGCGGCAGTAACGGCGGGCGAGGGTGAGCAGGGCGGTGGCGGCGGGGGAGGCGTCGATGGCGATCAGGACTGGGCTGGGCATGCAGAATCCTTGCTTCTGGCTGGCTAGTCATTTGCCTGCACCGCCCCTATCGCCGGCAAGCCTGCTCCCACCGGTTCAACACAGGCCTTAGGCATTGTGGGATCCCTGTGGGAGCCGGCTTGCCGGCGATAGGTGCGGTGCAGGCACTGCAAGTGTTATGACCCAATCACCGTCCAGAATAAATACCCCACCACGCACGGGCGCATTGCGTCTGGTGCAATCCGCCAACCTGCTACCATCGCCACTCCCCAGCTGTAATGGAACACGGCCATGCAACTCCCGGACATGAACCTGCTCGTCGCCCTCGATGCCCTGCTCGACGAAGGCAGTGTGGTCGGCGCGGCGCAGCGCATGAACCTGAGCCCCGCGGCCATGAGCAGGACGCTGAGTCGTATCCGCGATGCGTTGGGCGACCCGATCCTGGTGCGCGCGGGCCGTGGGCTGGTGCCGACGCCACGGGCGCTGGCCTTGCGCGAGCAGGTGGCGGCGCTGGTGGAGCAGGCCGGGGAAGTGTTCCGCAGCGCCGATGAAGTCGACCTGCCCAAGCTCGACCGTGCCTTCAACATTCGCACCAATGACCTGTTCATCGCCCTTTATGGCGCTCAGTTGCTGCGCCGCATGCACGAGCAGGCACCGCGCACGGTGCTGCGCTTCGTGCCGGAAAGCCCCGGCGGCGACGACGACAGCGTGCTGCGCGACGGGCGCACCGACCTGATCATCAGCTCGACCGTGGACCTGGGACCGGAGATCAAGGTGCAGAGCCTGTTCCAGACCTACTATGTGGGCCTGGCTCGGCGCGACCACCCGATCTTCGAGCAGCCGATCACGCCGACCAGCTTTGCCAGTTATCCACAGATCAGCGTGTCCCGCCGTGGCCGGGCCAACGGGCCGATTGATGTCGAGCTGGCCAACTTCAAGGTGCAACGGCGCGTGGCTTTGATTACCCCGAGTTTTCACTCGGCGCTGTTCTCGCTACCGGATTCGGACCTGATCCTGCCGATGCCGGCGAATATCCTCAACAGCGTGCACAAGCTCGGGTTGCCACTGCGATCGTTCGAGATTCCGGTACCGCTGGAGCGGGTGACGGTGCTGCAGGCCTGGCACCCGCGGTTTCACAACGACCCCGCACATAGGTGGTTGCGGCAGACCTTGAAGGCTTGCTGCAGTGTTGATCCGTGATTGCCTGTAAGGGCCTCATCGCCGGCAAGCCAGCTCCCACCTCGACCGCATTGATCTCAAGCCCTGTGCAGTACCTGTGGGAGATTTTATGGTTTCTGGCAAGGGTAGCCGCAGCATCTTCAGCGCCTGTGAGATCGAGCGCCGCCCGCGCGGCGCTTCGCGGGTAAACCCGCTCCTACGTTTGTTTCGG
>NZ_JBICMS010000102.1:0-66577 GCF_043106615.1 Pseudomonas sp. CJQ_9
TGAAGCAGCCTTGAAAACAAAGCCACTTCAAAAGTGGCGGACTCAGCAGGATTCGAACCTGCGACCGCTCGGTTCGTAGCCGAGTACTCTATCCAGCTGAGCTATGAGTCCGTGTCTTGCCGCGCATTATAGGTCGCTGAAACATTTTTGCAAGAACGTTTTCGTTTAAAATCAACTACTTAGCGTTCCTACCCGTTACAGCGCCCTACGCAAATAATGGCGGTGAAGGGGGGATTCGAACCCCCGATACCCTTATGAGGTATACTCCCTTAGCAGGGGAGCGCCTTCGGCCACTCGGCCACCTCACCGCAACACGAGGCGAATATTAAAGAACCTCTTTCACCTTTGCAACCCTTTTTTTGAAAAAAACTTCAAAAAAATTAAAGGCTTGGCTCTTCATCCTTCTCTTTCTTGATCCGCAGGTAGATTTCCTCGCGGTGAACAGCCACTTCCTTCGGCGCGCTGACGCCTATACGTACCTGGTTGCCCTTCACGCCGAGCACCGTCACGGTAATCTCGCCGTCTCCAATGATCAGGCTCTCGGCGCACCGACGAGTCAGAATCAACATAGCTTTCTCCTTACGCAAAACATTCAGGGGTAACAGTCTTGGGGGTCAGGGCCGGCCGCGGACGACGACCAGCCCGGCAGCACGCTACACAGGTTAGGACAGGGCCTGCGCAGCGAGCAGAAACACGAAGGGCGCGGCTGGTGCCGCGCCCTTGCAGTGCAGCGCCTTACTCGCCCTGTCGGGCAGGGGCGTCAAGCTCGAACGCGGTGTGCAGCGCGCGTACGGCCAGCTCGAGGTACTTTTCTTCGATAACGACCGAAACCTTGATCTCGGAGGTGGAGATCATCTGAATGTTGATGCTCTCCTTGGCCAGCGCCTCGAACATGCGGCTGGCAACCCCGGCGTGCGAACGCATGCCGACGCCAACGATGGAAACCTTGGCGATCTTGGTGTCGCCGATCACTTCGCGGGCACCGATTTCGCGGGCGGTGTTTTCCAGAACGCTCTGCGCCTTCTCGTACTCGTTGCGGTGCACGGTGAAGGTGAAGTCGGTGGTGTTATCGTGGGCAACGTTCTGCACGATCATGTCCACTTCGATATTCGAAGCACTGATCGGGCCGAGGATCTTGAAGGCCACGCCCGGGGTGTCCGGCACGCCGCGAATGGTCAGCTTGGCTTCATCACGGTTGAAGGCGATACCGGAAATGATCGGCTGTTCCATGGATTCCTCTTCATCAATGGTAATGAGGGTACCCGGACCCTCCTTGAAGCTGTGCAGCACGCGCAGCGGAACGTTGTACTTGCCGGCGAACTCCACCGAACGGATCTGCAGCACCTTGGAACCGAGGCTGGCCATTTCCAGCATTTCTTCGAAGGTGATCTTCTCCAGGCGGCGAGCCTGCGGCACAACACGCGGGTCGGTGGTGTAGACGCCATCCACATCGGTGTAGATCTGGCATTCGTCAGCTTTCAGCGCCGCCGCCAGGGCCACGCCGGTGGTATCGGAGCCGCCGCGACCGAGGGTGGTGATGCTGCCGTGCTCGTCGACCCCCTGGAAGCCCGCAACCACGACCACGCGGCCTTCCTTGAGGTCGGCACGAATCTTGTGGTCGTCGATTTGCAGGATGCGCGCCTTGTTGTGCGCGCTGTCAGTGAGAATGCGCACCTGGTTGCCGGTGTAGGACACCGCTGGCACACCACGCTTGATCAAGGCCATGGTCAGCAAGGCAATGGTCACCTGCTCACCGGTCGACACGATCACGTCCAGTTCACGCGGAACCGGCTGATCGGTGATCTGCTTGGCCAGGTCGATCAGGCGATTGGTTTCACCGCTCATGGCCGACAGCACGACGACCAGGTCGTCGCCCGCTTCACGGTGTTTCTTGACCTTATCGGCTACCTGCTCGATCCGCTCGATGGAACCGACAGAGGTGCCGCCAAATTTCTGTACGATCAACGCCATTTCAATGGTGCCTCAGCCCATACAGGGCCCCAAAAAACAATCCAACATGAAGGGGTGGCGGAAGTGGCCGGTGACCCTGCTGCCTGCCCCCGGGTGCGGCACCCGGGGGCTTCGCACCCGCCACTGAACCGCCTACCCCTTCATCTCAAAGTCCCTGCTCTGCGAATGGCACGGCCAGCGCCAGGGCCTTGTCCAGCGCAGCGACGTCGACGCCACCACCCTGGGCCATGTCCGGACGGCCACCGCCCTTGCCACCCACCGCCGCAGCGGCTTGCTTCATCAGATCACCAGCCTTGAGTTGGCTGGAGAGGTCTTTGGTCACGCCGGCCACCAACACGACCTTGCCCTCATGCTCGCTGCCCAGCAGGATCACTGCGTGGCCGAGCTTGTTCTTCAACTGATCGACCAGGGCCAGCAGGGCCTTGCCATCCTGCCCATCCAGGCGGGCGGCGAGGACCTTGGCACCCTTGACCTCAACAGCCGCGTTGGAGAGATCGTCCCCTGCGGCGCTGGCGGCCTTGGCCTGCAGCTGCTCCAGCTGCTTCTCCAGCTGACGGTTGCGCTCGAGCACAGCCGACAACTTGTCGATCAGGTTGTCACGGTTACCCTTGACCAGTTGCGCGGCTTCCTTGACCTGCTCTTCGGCAGCGTTCAGGTAGGCCAGCGCAGCGGCGCCGGTGACTGCTTCGATCCGGCGTACGCCAGAGGCCACGCCGCCTTCGCTGATGATCTTGAACAGGCTGATGTCACCGGTACGCTTGGCGTGGATACCGCCACACAGCTCAACCGAGAAATCGCCACCCATGGTCAACACGCGCACGGTATCGCCGTATTTCTCACCGAACAGCGCCATGGCACCTTTGGCCTTGGCGGTTTCGATGTCGGTCAGTTCGGTCTCGACCGGCGTGTTCTTGCGCACTTCGCGGTTGACGATGTCTTCCAGCTGCTTGAGCTGCTCCGGTTTCACCGCTTCGAAGTGGCTGAAGTCGAAACGCAGGCGCTGGCTGTCGACCAGCGAGCCCTTCTGTTGCACGTGCTCGCCCAGCACCTGACGCAACGCTTCGTGCAGCAGGTGGGTAGCCGAGTGGTTCAGCGAGGTGGCGTGCTGAACGTCTGCATCGACCTTGGCCTCCACCGGCGCACCGATCAGCAGCGCACCGCTGGTGACCACACCGTGGTGCAGGAAGGCCCCGCCGGTCTTGGTGGTATCGCGTACGTCAAAGCGTGCAGCACCCGCCTGCAGGTACCCGCTGTCACCCACCTGGCCGCCGGACTCGGCGTAGAACGGCGTGCGGTCGAGCACCACTACGCCCTGCTCGCCCACCCCCAGCTGGTCGACCGATTGGCCGTCCTTGTACAGGGCGATGATCTTGCCCTGGCCTTCGGTTGCGTCGTAGCCGAGGAACTCGGTGGCGCTGTCGACCTTGACCAGGCTGTTGTAGTCCATGCCGAAGGCGCTCGCAGAACGGGCGCGCTCCCGCTGGGCGTCCATTTCGCGTTCGAAGCCGGCTTCGTCGATGGTCAACTCGCGCTCACGGGCAATGTCGGCCGTCAGGTCCATCGGGAAACCGTAGGTGTCATACAGCTTGAACACCACATCGCCGGGTACCACGGCGCCTTGCAACTGGGCCAGATCTTGCTCGAGGATGCGCAGGCCCTGCTCCAGGGTCTTGGCAAACTGCTCTTCTTCGGCCTTGAGCACGCGCTCGATGTGCGCTTGCTGGCTGGTCAGCTCGGGGAAGGCTTCGCCCATTTCGGCCACCAGGGCAGCAACGATCTGGTAGAAGAAGCTGCCCTTGGCGCCCAGCTTGTTACCGTGGCGGCAAGCGCGGCGGATGATGCGGCGCAGTACATAGCCACGGCCTTCGTTGGATGGCAGCACGCCGTCGGCAATCAGGAAGCCGCAGGAGCGGATGTGGTCGGCCACCACTTTCAGCGAAGCCTGGCCGTCATTGCTGCAACCGATGGCCTTGGCCGCCGCTGCCAGCAGGTTCTGGAACAGGTCGATCTCGTAGTTGGAGTGCACGTGCTGCAGCACGGCGCTGACACGCTCCAGGCCCATGCCGGTGTCCACCGACGGCGCTGGCAGTGGGTGCAGCACGCCATCGGCAGTGCGGTTGAACTGCATGAAGACGTTGTTCCAGATCTCGATATAGCGGTCACCGTCTTCTTCCGGCGAACCGGGCGGGCCACCCCAGATGTCCGGGCCGTGGTCGTAGAAGATCTCGGTGCATGGACCGCACGGGCCGGTATCGCCCATGGTCCAGAAGTTGTCGGATGCGTAGGGGGCACCCTTGTTGTCACCGATGCGCACCATGCGCTCGGCAGGCACGCCTACTTCCTTGGTCCAGATGTCGTAGGCTTCGTCGTCGGTGGCGTAGACCGTGACCCAGAGCTTTTCCTTGGGCAGGTTCAGCCATTTTTCCGAGGTCAGGAAGGTCCAGGCGAAGGTGATGGCGTCGCGCTTGAAGTAGTCGCCGAAGCTGAAGTTGCCCAGCATTTCGAAGAACGTGTGGTGACGCGCGGTGTAACCGACGTTTTCCAGGTCGTTGTGCTTGCCGCCGGCGCGCACGCACTTCTGGCTGCTGACCGCACGGGTATAGGCACGCTTCTCGGCACCGAGGAAGCAGTCCTTGAACTGGTTCATGCCTGCGTTGGTGAACAGCAGGGTCGGGTCGTTGTTCGGGATCAGCGAACTGGAGGCAACTCGGGTATGGCCCTGCTCTTCGAAGAAGCGAAGGAAGGCTTCACGGATTTCTGCGCTTTTCATAGGTTCTTCCACGGAAACGGCGGCCGTTTGGGCTAATACGTCGAATCGACGAAACGACGGCAAAGGGCGCCATTATAGCCAGCCTGAACAGGAGATACAGTGTGTTTGTACACCAGAACGGCATTCGGCGGATGAAAAGCCGTTCATCGACACTGTCAAGGTCGCCAGGCAAGGCGGCACGGCCACGCAGGCGGTACATAAGCAACACCTGGCCACCCAGCCACCAGGGGATGCTGCGCCTTTCTTCTCGATACCGGAATGCGCCATGCCTGAGCTGAACCTGTCCAAACTGCACTCGGACCCACACCCGCTCCCCCACCCTACGCCATTGATCAATGCCAGCCCCGTCTATTACCTCGACGATCGGCAGGCTGGCAGCCACCACACCGCATTCATCAACAAGGACCACCCCCAGCAGCAGACAGAGGTGAAATACATACAGGCTGATGACAATGTGCGTATCACCCTGGAACGCGCGTATGCGCTGGGGCGACGCTACCGTCGCCTGGCGCCCAGCACCGAGCTGCTGGTGTTCAATGTCGCCCCGCGCGCCACAGGTTCGGATGCACGGCAAAAACGCGTGCAAATCACGACCCACGACTGCTTGCTGGAAGTCACGGTCAACGGCGCCGTATTCATGGTCGCCCAGCACACCGCTGAAGCCATTGCCATTCGCCTGACCGACGGCGGGCACCAGGTGGTCATTGCCGGGCAGGTACGCAAGCCGGTACTGATCGACATGATCGGCAGCGGCAACAACATCGAGACAGGGGCCGGCATGGTGCACATCGATGCGCACACCGGCACGCACCAGATAGTCGTCGGTAGCGGCCCTGTCCTGATCGACAAAGGCCATGCGGTGGTCAATGTCACCGGCCACTGCCTGCTTGGCCAGGCCAATTCCAGCACCGTGCTCTACCGCAACACGGCGTACGATGCGCGCCTGGCCCAGCCTGTAGCTGCCGAGCATCAGGCGCTAGGGCGCGTCGGCGTGCACGTGACAGGTGATGAGGCGTTCCGGCAGGCGGTCGAGGATGCACTGGTGCTGATGCGCAAATTGCCTTGCGGCCAAGCGCTGCTGGCAGGCCTGGACAACAAGGCCGGGCATACCGGAAAACCGATCAGGGTGAGCGAAGCGACCAGGCAACAGTTCACCTGCTACACGCCCAGCGATGACGAGCAGGACGAAGACGAAGGCCACTTCATCATCAACGAAAACCAGAGCAGCTGGGGCTACAGCGGTGGGGTTCTGGCCTACAACCCGAACTGGTCCACGGCAACCCAATTGCCGCTGCTCGACCTGTACCGCTGCCTGTGCCAGGGCTGGAATTCCATGACTGGCACCGTGTTCCCGGGCCAGACAGAGGTTCAGGGCACCTACGGCGTATACCCGGTAGACAACCTGTTACTGCAAAGCATCGGCTTGCCCACCGACTGCAGATTCAACTTTGGGGGCGCTACTGCGCTTAACACCAACCCCGCCGCTTTCACTGAAAACGGATTACGCCAGGCACTGCAACTGGAACTGCGCACGCAACTGTAAGCAACGCCTCAGCTCAACCGCTGCCCAGCATCGGGCACGATCAAAAGCCCTGCCCTGAGGCCATTCTTGACCTTGGGGTTGGGGAAGATGATGCGCGCGCCCTCTTCCTCGACCACCCAACGCATCTCGGCCAGGTCTTCAGCCAGCAGGTAACCTTTGCTCAGTTCGGAAAAATTCTCGATATCCGCCGGCAGGTGCAGGTGGAAGCTGTCGCTGTGCTTGATGATTTCGCGGGAGACACTGAACAGCTGCAGGCCTTCCAGCGAGTCTTCGTCCTCGGGTTCTTTAGCCTGAATGATCTTGACCAGGCGGTCTTCGAGCTTGTCGAGGTTGACCTGCTCGTTCTGGCCGAACGGGCGAGCCTTGCCCAGCTCCAGGGTGAACGCTTCAGCCTGCAGCTGTTCGTAGGTAAAGGCGCTGAAGGTGATGGAAGGCTTGCTTTGCAGCAACACCGCCTGCATACCCGCCGCTGCCAGGCGCGCCAGTTGGCGACGGGAGTGCTGGCGCCCCTCTTTATAGGGGTACAGGGCAAATTGCTCGATCTTCGAACCGCGGATGGCAGTATGCAGGTCGTAATGCAGGCGGCTGCGCCCGGGCTTGCCGAAGAACACCCGGGCGAACTGCTCGAGCTCGGCCGCACGCAACGCCTCGAAACCACTGGTCAGTTCGTGGCGCCCGTTGAACAGGCGGTTGATGTCCTGTTCGATGAAACGCTCACCCTTGCGCATCGCCACCGGGTTGCCGAACAGGAACAACACCCGCGCCTTGGGCTTGATCGACCCATCGGCCACGCCATGCAGCAGCCGTTCGAGCAACTCGATCGGCGCTGTCTCGTTTCCATGAATGCCGGCAGACAACAGCAAGTCCAGCCCGCAATCCTCGCCTTCGGGTGGGCGCACTTCGAGCGCCCCCTCCCCCAGCCAGCGCAAACGCGTGCCCTTGGTCGTCACTTGGGTCTTCTCGGCCGGTTCGTGATCGGTGAGGGTCAGCTCAAGCAATTTGCCAAGGGCGAGCATAGGAACTTCCTTAGTGGGTGTGGCCGCAGTCGGGGCCATGGACGTGATCGTCGTCTTCGCCAAGCTCTGCAGGTTCCATTTCCAGCTGCAGGCTGACCAGGTTGGTGGCCATGGGGCGCAGCAGCAGGTTGGCGTACTCGGCGTCACCTTCCTCGACATCCACACCGATCAGCAACTGGCCGCGGCCATCCTGCTGGATCCACACTTCCTTGCCTTGCCAGACCACGGCAAAACGGGTGCAGGAGGTTTCGAGCTGGGTGCCGTCTTCATCTTCGAGGATCAGGCGCAGGGCGTCGGTCATTACAATTCTCTCTTCAAGGTTGGCGTTGGAACGGGTACACCGAGCCCAACTTCAGGATCTGGGTCAATTCGTCCAGTGCGGTACGGCACTCCACCAGCAGTTGCGGGTCGGCTAGGTCCGCCTCGACCAGTCGATCACGATAGTGCCTGTCGACCCATTGCAGCAGGGTGTCGTACAGCGGGGCGGTCATGATAACGCCTTGGTTGACCGCCGCCAGTTCCGTTTCATTCAAAGCCACCCGCAAACGCAGGCAAGCCGGGCCACCGCCGTTCTGCATGCTCTGCTTGAGGTCGAACACCTTGACCTCCTTCACCGGGCCGCCCTGGCGGGTCAACTGCCCAAGGTACGCCCAGACGCGCTCATTGTTGCGGCACTCTTCCGGCACCACCAGCAGCATGGAGCCGTCGTCACGGCTGAGCAGCTGGCTGTTGAACAGGTAGGAACGCACTGCATCTTCTACCGCCACTGCCGAGCGGGGCACGCAGATGGCCTGGAAACGGCCGCCCTTACTGGCCAGTTTAGCGCGCAACTGGCCCAGTACCGTATCAGTCTCGAGGAATGCGTCCTCGTGGTAGAACAGCACCTCGCCATTACCCACGGCAATCACGTCATTGTGGAACACGCCCTGGTCGATCACCGCCGGGTTCTGTTGAGCGTAGACCACCCCGTCCTCACGCAGGCCATGCAACCGGGCCACGGCCTGCGAAGCCTCCAGGGTCTGCCGGGCGGGGTATTTCTGCGGTGCCGGGTAACGGCTGTCGAATGCACTGCGGCCGTAGACGAAGAACTCCACGCCAGCCTCCCCATAGGCGCGGCAGAAGCGCGTATGGTTGGCAGCGCCCTCGTCACCGAACTGCGCCACGGCAGGCAACGCCGGGTGGTGGGCGAAGCGTTGCTCGTCATTGAACATTGCGGCCAGCACGCGACTGGTGGTCGGGTGCTCGATGCTGCGATGGTATTTGCAATTGAGGTTGGCGGCGGTGAAGTGGACGCGACCATCGGCGGTGTCGGCACTGGGGCTGACCGTGGCAGCGTTGGCCACCCACATGCTCGAAGCCGAACAGGTGGCGACCAGCAACGGCATGGCCTCCTTGGCGGCACGCTGGATCACGTCGGCATCGCTGCCGCTGAAGCCCAGACGGCGGAGTGCGGCCACATCCGGGCGCTCCTGCGGTGCCAGCACGCCCTGCTTGAAGCCCATGTCGGCCAATGCCTTCATCTTCGCCAGGCCCTGGCGCGCAGCTTCACGCGGGCTGGAGCCTTGCTGGCTGTTGCTTTGCGAAGCCACGTTACCGTAGGACAGGCCGCCATAGTTGTGGGTAGGCCCTACCAGGCCATCAAAATTCACTTCATAGGATTTCATCGGCAAGGCTCCGTGACCTGTTGTTATAGGGTGAGGCCCGGCGTAAGGGTGGCCGGCAAGGCAAGGCTGGCAGTCTCCAGCGAAGCCACGGGGTAAGCGCAGTAGTCCGCCGCGTAATAGGCACTGGCGCGATGGTTGCCACTGGCACCGATGCCACCGAAGGGTGCGCTGCTGGCTGCACCGGTCAGTTGCTTGTTCCAGTTGACGATGCCGGCGCGGCTGCGCAGCCAGAAATGCTGGTAGCGGGCGCGCGAATCGGACAGCAAGCCGGCAGCCAGGCCGTACTGGGTGTTGTTCGCTTCATCGATGGCCGCATCGAAATCGGCATAGCGGACCACTTGCAGCAGCGGCCCGAAGAACTCTTCATCCGGGCGCTGCGCCACGGCGCTCACATCGATGATGCCAGGGGTAAGCAATGCGGCATCGGCTTGCGGCTGCGTCATTTCCAGCAGTTTCACCCCGCCCTTGGCGGCCAGTTCGGCCTGGGCAGCCAGCAGCGCCTGCGCGGCCTGCAGCGAAATCACCGAGCCCATGAACGGTGCCGGCTGTTCATCGAACGCCCCCACCGTGATGGTTCTGCACACCTCGACCAGGCGTGCGAGCAGCGCATCGCCCCAGGCACCCTGGGGCACCAGCAGGCGACGTGCGCAGGTGCAGCGCTGGCCGGCGGAAATGAACGCCGACTGAATGATGGTGTAAACCGCAGCGTCGAGGTCCTTGACCTCGTCTACCAGCAATGGGTTGTTGCCGCCCATTTCCAGCGCCAGGATCTTGTCTGGGCGCCCGGCAAACTGCTGGTGCAACAGGTTGCCAGTGCGGCTGGAACCGGTGAAGAACACGCCATCGATACCTGGGTCGCCAGCCAGTGCCACGCCGGTTTCACGCCCGCCCTGAACCAGGTTCAGCACACCCGCCGGCAGGCCGGCGGCGATCCAGCAGTGCACCGTCAGTTCGGCCACCTTGGGGGTCAGCTCACTCGGCTTGAACACCACGCAGTTGCCCGCCAGCAGCGCCGGAACGATATGCCCGTTCGGCAGGTGGCCTGGGAAGTTGTAAGGGCCGAACACCGCGACCACACCATGGGGCTTGTGCCGCAGCACTGCCGTGGCATCGGCCAGCGGGCCGCTCTTTTCACCGGTACGCTCACGGTAACTTTGTACGGAAATGGCCACCTTGTTGATCATGCTGGTCACTTCGGTGGCCGACTCCCACAGCGGCTTGCCGGTTTCCTCGCCAATGCACTGGGCCATGGCTTCGGCATGCGCCTTCAACTGTGCGGCAAATTGCTCCAGCACACCGATGCGTGCGTCCAGGCTCAGTTGCGCCCAGGCTGGGAACGCCTGGCGCGCAGCCTTTACGGCGGCGCCGACCTGGCTGGCGTCAGCGCCCTGCCCCTGCCAGATCACGGCCTGGGTGACCGGGTTCAGCGATTGCAGGGGCTCGCCCTGGCCGGCCTGCCAATTGCCGGCGATGTAGTGCGTGGTCATTTACTGGCCCTCCCGGCTCGCCGACATAGGTACCGCGCGCACATTGTCGCCGGCGCCCATGCGCAGGCGTTTGGCGGTCAGCGGGTCGACCACCAGGGTTCCGGCGGCCAGCCGCGCAGGTGCAGCGGTGATACGGCAGTCGTCGCGCTTGCGGTTGTGAATGATGTAGGGGGTGGCGTCATCGCCCGGCGTGCCCACCGCCAGCACCAGCGTCTGGCTGTCGCGCACGGCGCGAATCCTGGCGGTGTCACACTCGATGGCCGGGCCGGCGTCGAAAATGTCGACGTAGCCCTGGTAAGTGAAACCTTCCTGCTTGAGCATGGCCAGCGCCGGCTCGGTGTCCTTGTGCACACGGCCGATCACGTTGCGCGCCGCGTCGGACAGGAAGCAGGTGTACAGCGGGAACTTCGGCATCAGCTCGGCGATGAACGACTTGTTGCCCACCCCGGTCAGGTAGTCCGCCTGGCTGAACTCCATCTTGAAGAAGTGCCGGCCCAGGCTTTCCCAGAACGGCGAACGCCCCTGCTCATCCGACATGCCGCGCATTTCGGCGATGATCTTCTTGCCGAACAACTCGGGGAACTCGGCAATGAACAGCATGCGCGCCCGCGACAGCAAGCGGCCGTTGAGCCCGGCGCGGTAGTCGCTGCGCAGGAACAGCGAGCACAGCTCGGAGTTTCCGGTCAGGTCGTTGGCCAGAAACAGCGTGGGGATTTCACGGTAGATCTTCAGCTCCTGCGAGGCACTGACGGTCAGGCCGACCCGGTAGTTGTACCAAGGCTCGCGCAGGCCAACGGCACCGGCGATGGCACTGATGCCTACCACCAGGCCTTCGTCGTTTTCCAGCACGAACAGGTAGTCGGTGTCGCCACGCTCGGCCTCGCCCCGGAAGCTCTTTTCCGCCCAACCCACGCGGTGCTCCAGGCGCTCTTCGTTGGCCGGCAGCGTGGTCAGCCCGGTAGTGCCGGTGCTGCGTGCCAATTCGATCAACGCAGGCAAATCGCTGCTGCGTACAGGACGAACGATCATGCTATCTCCTTGTGCGGCGGCATGGGCCGGCGCGAAACTCTGCTAACGCATCAATCCCGAAACGCCTGTTGCCAGACCTCAGGCAGCCACCAGGCGCACGCTGGCACCCTCGCCCACGCCCAGCGCCTCGGCTGCGGCAACGTTCAGGCTGACCGGCTTGCCGGGCACCCAATCCAGCTCCAGCAGCACTGCCCGGTAGTCCTGCAACAAGCCGTTGCACACCAGGTACGGGCGCCCGCCCTTGGCCGGCGCGTCGTCGACCTTCACCGGTGCCACCCGGCTCTGGGCGATCGAACGGATGCCCGAGGTACGCGCATGCAGGGTTGGGCCGCCGTCGAATATGTCGATGTAGTGCTCGGTCTCGAAGCCCTCACGCATGAGGATGTCGAAGGTGATCTGCGCCCGCGGGTGCACCTGGCCCATGGCTTCCTGCGCCAGGTCTGGCAGCAGCGGCACGTAGATCGGGTAGTGCGGCATGAGTTCGGCGAGAAAGGTCCGGCTCTTCAGGCCGCACAGGCGCTCGGCATCGGCATAGTTGAGGTCGAAGAAATTGCGCCCGATCGCATCCCAGAATGGCGATTCGCCCTTTTCGTCGCTGTAACCGACGATCTCGGTCACCACTGAGTCAGCGAAGCGTTCCGGGTGCGCAGCCATGAACAGCAGGCGGCCGCGGGAATTGAGCTCGGCCCAGCCGCTGTTCACCAGCTCTGGCAACACGTAGAAACTGGTCAGCAGGCTGTTGCCAGTCAGGTCGTGGCACAGCGACAGCACGTGGATCTTGTTGTGGATCTTCAGCTCGCGCGAGGCGTGCACGAAGGTCTCGTTGCGGAAACTGTAGAACGGCTCGGAGTAGCCAGCCGAGGCCACGATGGCCGAGCAGCCGGCGAGCTTGCCGGTTTCGCTGTCTTCGAGCACGAAGAAGTAGCTTTCCTCGCCGTTGAAGCTGACCTCCGCGGCGAAGGACGTCTCGGAGGCGGCAATCTTGTCGCCCAGGCGAGCAGAGTCGTCTGGCAGCGAGGTGACACCAATGGGGCTGTCGGCAGCCATGCGCTGCACTTCGTTCAGATCAGCCATTTGCGCGGGGCGCATCACCAGCATGGTGTCACTCCTTTGGAATACGGGCCGCTCATGGCGGCACGGAAAAACGGCAGGCGCTTGTGCACCTGCTGTGGAATCGCAAATCGCCGGCCTGGTACAGCCTTGGTTGGGGCCGGCGAAGGTACCGCAGGCGGTTCAGCCTTGGGTCAGCGTGGCCACGGCGCGTTCGAAGCGATCCAGGCCTGCATCGATATCGACGTCTTCAACCACCAGGCTTGGGGCGAAGCGGACCACGTCCGGACCGGCCTGCAGCACCATCACGCCTTCTTTCTCGGCGGCATTGAGTACGTCCTTGGCCTTGCCTTGCCAGGCCTCGGCCAACACGCAACCGAGCAGCAGGCCAACACCACGCACTTGGCTGAACAGGTTGTACTTCTGGCCGATCTGCTCCAGGCGGGCCTTGAACCGCGCGTGCTTGGCCTTGATGCCGGCCAGGGTTTCCGGGGTGTTGACCACGTCCAGCACCGCGCAGGCAACCGCGCAGCCCAGCGGGTTGCCGCCGTAGGTGGTGCCGTGGGTGCCCACGGCCAGGTGCTTGGCCAGCTCGGTAGTGGTCAGCATGGCGCCGATCGGGAAACCGCCGCCCAGGCTCTTGGCGCTGGTGAGGATGTCCGGGGTCACGCCGTAGTGCTGGTAGGCATATAGCGAGCCGGTACGGCCCACACCCGTCTGCACTTCGTCGAAGATCAGCAGGGCATTGTGCTCGTCACACAACTTGCGTGCGCCTTCCAGGTAAGCCTTGTCGGCCGGCACCACGCCGCTCTCACCCTGGATCGGCTCGATCACCACGGCGCACGTCTTGTCGGAGATCTGTGCTTTCAACGCTTCCAGGTCGTTGTACGGCACGTGGCTGATGCCGGTGATCTTCGGGCCGAAGCCATCGGAGTACTTCGGCTGACCGCCGACGCTGACGGTAAACAAGGTGCGACCGTGGAAACTGTTCACGGTGGAGATGATTTCGTGCTTTTCCGGGCCGAAGCGGTCATGGGCAACCCGACGGGCCAGCTTGAAGGCGGCCTCGTTGGCCTCGGCGCCAGAGTTGCAGAAGAACGCACGGTCGGCGAAGGTGGCGCTTACCAGCTTGCGGGCCAGGCGCAAGGCCGGTTCGTTGGTGAATACGTTGGAGACGTGCCAGAGGGTGTTGGCCTGCTCGGTCAAGGCCTTGACCAGCGCCGGGTGGCAGTGGCCCAGGGCGTTTACCGCGATACCGCCGGCAAAGTCGATCAACTCGCGACCGGTCTGGTCCCAGACACGGGAACCCTCGCCTCGCACAGGAATGAAGGCCGCCGGAGAATAGTTGGGGACCATGACCTGGTCGAAATCGGCACGTTGCACCGGGGCTTGCTCAACGGACATCTGAGTCTCCTGAAGAGGAACGCTGGCCTGGAAGTGGCGAGCGATGGGGGGGATTGTAAGGACTGATCTGCGCCTGTCCTTGCGGCCAAGCGACAACTTGTTACAGCGCAAAACCCAGTTTTGGCAAGGTTTTCGGCAATGCGACAAACACTGTCGCAATCGCGCAGTGTACGGGAGAGAGGGGGCTGGGTGAACGGGTGTTCACCTGGAGATGAAGGAGTAGAAGGTGCAAGCCGATATTTTTATGCCGGGGCGGGTGTGAGGCGTTGGTATCGCGCCGTGGCGGGTGCATGACGTTGTTCTAGTAGCGCGGCGCACGATATCCGCCCCACCATCACCTTCAAGGCATACACCCCGACCCCAACCGAGCTATCAACCCTTTTCAGCCGGCGCCGAACTCAACTCGAACGGGCTGCTGCTACGCCGCTGGTTACGGTCTTCCCGCGGCGTGGCACCAAAGAAATTGCGGTACGCACTGGAAAAATGCGGCCCCGACGAGAAACCACAGGAAAGCCCGATCTGGATGATCGATTTGCTGGTCTGCATCAGCATCTGCCGCGCCTTGTTCAGCCGCAGCTCCAGGTAGTACTGGCTCGGCACGCGGTTCAGGTACTGCTTGAAAATGCGCTCCAACTGCCGGCGCGAGACGCATACGTGCTGGGCAATTTCGTCGGTGGTCAGCGGTTCTTCGATATTGGCTTCCATCAGCAACACCGCCTGGGTCAGCTTGGGGTGGCTGGAGCCAAGACGATTCTGCAGCGGAATGCGTTGGCGCTCGCCCCCCTCGCGGATACGCTCGACCACCAGTTCCTCCGACACCGCACCGGCAAGCTCGGCGCCGTGATCGCGGGCCAGCACCGCCAGCAGCAGGTCGGTAACGGCCATGCCGCCGCACGCCGTGAGGCGGTCACGATCCCAGTCAAACAGGTGGCTGGTGGCGATGACCCTGGGGAAGCGCTCGGCAAAATCATCCTGCCAACGCCAGTGCACGGCAGCCCGGTAACCATCGAGCAAACCCAGCATCGCCAGCGGGTACACACCGGCTGCAAGCCCCCCGATCATGCAGCCGCTGCGCGCCAGCTGCTTGAGCGCGGCCGACAACGCAGCCCCTACCGCCACGGGTGGCTCGTCTGCCAGCAGGAACAGCTTGTGACAACCTTCCAGGCCACCGTTCCAGGGCTCGCCTGGCAGGCGCCAGGCACCTTCCGGCGCAGGCTCGGCCTGCAGGAACGACAGTTCGTAGACCACGTCCGGATGCACCCGCTGCGCCACCTGCAACACTTCCTCGGCCAGCGCCAGGGTCAAGGGCCTGGTGCTGGGCCAGATGAGAAAACCGATTCGCTGGGTGGTCATAAGGTACGGTCCGAAACCTGAGGTCGTTCGAGTCTGTGCGCCGGGTCAGGCCGCGCTCGCCGCGCAGCATGCCCTATTCTGGTGCAAAAATGCAGCTTTTACTTCAGGCTGCCGGAGAGGAACTGCTTCAGGCGTTCCGACTGCGGGTTGGCCAGCACTTCACGCGGGCAGCCGGTCTCTTCCACCAGCCCCTTGTGCAAGAACACCAACTGGTTGGACACCTCGCGGGCAAAGCCCATTTCGTGGGTGACCACGACCATGGTCCGGCCTTCCTGGGCCAGCGCCTGCATTACCTTCAGCACATCGCCGACCAGCTCGGGGTCGAGTGCCGAAGTCGGCTCGTCGAACAGCATAACCTCCGGCTCCACCGCCAGGGCCCGGGCAATTGCCACACGTTGTTGCTCCCCGCCAGACATGTGCCCCGGGAAGGCGTCCTTGCGGTGGGCGACACCCACCTTGGCCAGGTAGTGCTCGGCCTTTTCCAGGGCTTCCTTGCGGTTCACGCCCAACACATGCACCGGCGCCTCGATGATGTTCTCCAGCGCGGTCATGTGCGACCACAGGTTGAAATGCTGAAACACCATCGACAGCCGCGAGCGCATGCGCTGCAGCTGACGCGGGTCTGCGGCCTTCAGCGCGCCGTCCTTGCCAGCGACCAGCCTGAGCTCTTCGTTGTTGAGCAGGATCTTGCCGGCGTGCGGCTGCTCCAGCAGGTTGATGCAACGCAGGAAGGTCGACTTGCCCGAACCGCTGGAGCCGATGATGCTGATGACGTCGCCGGCCTTGGCCGCCAGCGACACGCCCTTGAGTACTTCATGGCTGCCGTAGCGCTTGTGCAGGTCTTGGACTTCGAGTTTGTACATGCTGTCGATTCTCACAAAGCGGTCAGTGCTTGCGTGGCGCCAGGTAGCCGAGCCAGCGGCGTTCGGCCATCTTGAACAGGCGCACCAGGATGAAGGTCAGGCACAGGTAGAACACGCCCGCCGTGATATAGGCCTCGAAAGGCAGGTAGTACTGCGCATTGACCGTGCGTGCGGCGCCGGTTATGTCGATCAGGGTGACGATCGACGCCAGGCTGGTGGTCTGCAGCATCATGATCACTTCGTTGCTGTACTGCGGCAGCGCCCGGCGCAGGGCCGAAGGCAGCAGGATGCGGCGGTACATCTTCATGCGCGACATGCCCATGGCCTTGGCCGCCTCGATCTCGCCATGCGGCGTGGCCTTGAGGCTGCCGGCGATGATTTCTGCGGTGTAGGCACTGGTGTTGATGCCGAACGCCAGGCACGCACAGAAGGTGGCGCTGGACAACAGCGGCCAGAAGACACTGTCGCGTACCGCTTCGAACTGGGCCAGGCCGTAGTAGATCAGAAACAGCTGCACCAGCATCGGCGTCCCGCGGATCACATAGGTATAGAGCCAGGCGGTGAAGTTGACCACCGGCTGCCGCGACACCCGCATCAGGCCCAACGGAATAGCCCCCAGCAAGCCGAAGAACAACGAAATGGCCAGCAGCTTGAGGGTGGTCAGCAGGCCGCCGAAGTACATCGGCAACGCCTCCCAGATGACGTTGTAGTCGAAGATCATAGTTCAGCCACCTTGACGCCCACCGAGTAGCGGCGCTCCAGAAACTTCAGGGCCAGCAGCGAAACACTGGTCAGCACCAGGTACAACGCGGCCACCGCCAGGAAGAAGGTGAACGGCTCGCGCGTGGCGTCGGCCGCCTGTTTGGCCTTGAACATCAGGTCCTGCAGGCCGACCACCGAAATCAGCGCGGTGGCTTTGGTCAGCACCAGCCAGTTGTTGGTAAAGCCAGGGATCGCCAGGCGGATCATTTGCGGAACCTGGATACGGAAGAACACCTGGCGCGGGCTCATGCCATAGGCGAGCCCCGCCTCGGCCTGCCCCTTGGGAATGCCGAGGAAAGCGCCGCGGAAGGTTTCCGACAGGTAGGCACCAAAGATGAAGCCCAGGGTACCGATGCCCGCGATCAGCGGGTTGAGGTCGATGTAGTCTTCGTAGCCGAGCAGCGGCGCCACCCGGTTGATGATGTCTTGCCCGCCGTAGAATATCAGCAGGATCAGTACCAGGTCCGGTATGCCACGGATGACCGTGGAATACAGGTCGCCAAGCCAGGCCAGCCAGCGCACCGGCGACAAGCGCAGCGCCACACCGATCAGGCCGAGCACGATGGCCAGGGCCATCGACGACAGGGCGAGCTGTAGCGTCAGCCACGCCCCGTCGAGGATGACTGCCCCGTAGCCTTTCAACATGATGAGGTCCTCGACCTAGAGAATGAAAAATGGTGCAAACCTCAGAGCCTCTGCTGTTTGCACCATTGCACAGGTGAAACCCGACGTCTTAGTTCGAGTCTGGACCGTAGATGTCGAAGTTGAAGTACTTCTTCTCGATTTCTTTGTACTTGCCGTTGGCCCGAATGGCATCGATGGCCGCGTTGATACGGTCGACGTTGGCCTTGTCACCCTTGCGCACGGCGATGCCGATGCCATCACCGAAGTACTTGGCGTCGGTGAAGGCCGGGCCTACGAAGGCAAAGCCCTTGCCGGCGTCGGTTTTCAGGAAGCCGTCTTCCAGCAGGGTGGCGTCAGCCACGGTGCCATCGAGGCGACCGGCTGCCACGTCCAGGTAGATTTCGTTCTGGGTGCCGTAAGGCACGACGGTGGCACCTTTGGCGCCCAGCACTTCCTTGGCGAAGCGGTCGTGGATCGAGCCGCGCTGTACGCCGATCTTCTTGCCCTTGAGTTCGTCCAGGCTGGCGCTGACGGTGGTGCCTTCCTTCATGACCAGGCGCGCCGGGGTCAGGTAGTAGCGCTTGGTGAAGTCGACCGACTTCTTGCGGTCTTCGGTGATCGACATCGACGACAGGATGGCGTCGATCTTGCGCACCTTCAGCGCCGGAATCAGGCCATCGAATTCTTGCTCGACCCAGGTGCACTTGGCCTTCATCTCTTCGCACAAGGCGTTGCCGATGTCGTAGTCGAAGCCAGCGATGCTGCCGTCGGGCTGTTTGAAGGCGAAGGGTGGGTAAGCGGCCTCGATGCCGATTTTCAACGGCTTTTCATCGGCCTGCGATACCAGGGAAAACACGGACAGCGCCAGGGCGCCAAGCAGTGCAAGCTTCTTCATCAGGTAACTCCATCGGTACGGGGCAATACAAGGCAGATCACGGCTGCCCGATATGCGAATGAGTACAACGCGAGCCGCGCAGGGTTCGACCAAGGCCGCATACCACGAGCGAGTGAGTGGCATTCTAACGACAGCCCGGTAGTCGATATTTCTTCAAAGCGACAACTACTTATAGAAGCGCCTGAAACCGCCGCGGGCGATGTTGACAGCCATTGCAAAATATGCAAAAGCGCAAGAAATAGAACCTATAGAACTAGCAATTCCTGGGCCTATTATTGGCAAAGCCTCGAATTACGGCAAGTGGGGCGAGCCGCAGGGCGTCAAATGTCATGAACCTGCACTGATATGGGCCGGTTTTGTTTCCGCGCGCCCCGCCATTGTGCGGCACCGGTGACACAACGGTTACCGATGATTGTCGGGTAACAGTAAAGCAAAAACCCCGCCGGTTGCCCGGGCAGGGTTTCTGTAGGAGCGGCCTTGCGTCGCGATGGGTCGCAAAGCGGCCCCTGTCATTCAGCGCACCCGCGGGGCCGCCATCAGGCCGAAGCCAGGCTCATCGCCTTGTGAGTGTCGATCAGGTGCTGCACCACCCCAGGGTCGGCCAGGGTCGAGATATCGCCCAACGCATCGTACTCACCGGTAGCAATCTTGCGCAGGATGCGGCGCATGATCTTGCCGGAGCGGGTCTTGGGCAGCCCAGGCGCCCACTGGATCACATCCGGTGAAGCGATAGGGCCGATCTCCTTGCGCACCCAGTTCTTCAATTCCAGGCGCAACTGCTCGCTGGCCTCGACACCCGCATTGAGGGTGACATACACGTAAATGCCCTGCCCCTTGATGTCGTGGGGTACACCCACCACTGCAGCTTCGGCCACCTTGGCGTGAGCCACCATGGCGCTTTCGATCTCGGCCGTGCCCATGCGGTGGCCCGACACGTTGAGCACGTCGTCCACGCGACCGGTGATCCAGTAGTAACCGTCCTCGTCCCGGCGCGCGCCGTCGCCAGTGAAGTACATGCCGCGGAAGGTCTTGAAATAGGTATCCACGAAACGGTCGTGGTCGCCATACAGCGAACGCGACTGCCCAGGCCAGGAATCGAGGATCACCAGGTTGCCCTCGGCCGCACCGTCGATCAGGTTGCCCAGGTTGTCCACCAGTGCCGGCACCACGCCGAAGAACGGCCGGGTTGCAGACCCTGGTTTCAGGCCGGTGGCACCCGGCAGCGGGCTGATCAGGATGCCGCCGGTTTCGGTCTGCCACCAGGTGTCGACGATCGGGCAGCGCTCCTTGCCCACGGCCTTGTAATACCAGTTCCACGCTTCCGGGTTGATCGGCTCGCCCACCGACCCCAGCAGGCGCAGGCTGGAGCCATCGGCCCCGGTCACGGCGGCCTGCCCTTCGGCCATCATGGCGCGGATGGCCGTTGGCGCGGTGTAGAGGATGTTGACCTTGTGCTTGTCGATGATCTTCGACACCCGGGTGATGTCCGGGTAGTTCGGCACACCCTCGAACAGCAAGGTGGTGGCGCCGTTGGCCAGCGGGCCATAGACGATATAGCTGTGGCCAGTGACCCAGCCCACGTCGGCGGTGCACCAGTACACCTCGCCGGGGCGGTAGTCGAACACGCGCTCATGGGTCAGCGCGGCATACACCAGGTAACCGCCCGTGGTGTGCAGCACCCCTTTTGGCTTACCGGTGGAACCCGAGGTATAGAGGATGAACAGCGCTTCTTCGGCGCCCATTTCTTTCGGCGCGCAATGGCTGGAAGCCACCTTCATCAGGTCTTCGTACCAGATGTCGCGGTGCTGGTGCCAGGCGATGTCGCCACCGGTGCGCTTGCACACGATGATTTTCTGCACGCTGTTGGTTTCAGGGTTGGTCAACGCCAGGTCGACGTTGGCCTTGAGTGGGGTACGACGACCACCGCGCAGGCCCTCGTCGGCAGTGATCACCACCTTGGACTTGCAGTCGATGATCCGGCCGGCCAGCGCTTCGGGCGAGAAGCCGCCGAACACCACCGAATGGATCGCCCCGATGCGCGCACAGGCCAGCATGGCGACCACGGCTTCGGGGATCATCGGCATGTAGATGGTGACCACGTCACCACGGTGCACGTCCTGGCCACGCAGGGCGTTGGCAAACTTGCAGACCTGCTCGTGCAGTTCGCGGTAGGTAATGTTGCGGTGTTCGGAAGGGTCGTCACCTTCCCAGATGATCGCCAGCTGGTCACCGCGCTCTTCCAGGTGACGGTCCAGGCAGTTGGAGGAAACGTTCAGAGTGCCGTCGGCGAACCATTTGATATCGACGTGGTGGTCGTCGAACGAGGTCTGCTTGACCTTGGTGAACGGCTTGATCCAGTCGATACGCTGGGCCTGCTCGCGCCAGAAGCCGTCCGGGTTGATCACCGATTGCTGGTACATGGCCTTGTAGGTGGCCTCGTCGGTCAGCGTAGTGGCCGCAACCTCGGGACGAACGGGATACAGTGGAGCCGCACTCATCTGTGTTACCTCGGTGTAATAGTTGTTTTTGTATGGGACCGTTTGTAACTGTACCAGAGCAACAAAAGCCATTCGACGTTGGTAGTAATTTGGTACGGCCGTACCGGCAGAAAGCTCTGGCGCGGGCCTTACAGCCTGCCTGGCATGCAGCGAAACGCGCCGGCCGAAGGATTGTTACAGATTCTGTTAAAAGACTTTATCAAAACACCCCCTGTTTCAGCCCGGGTGGCAGCCATAAAATTCACTTCGCCAGCAACGGCAAGGCGATTAACAACTGGTAACAGCCCCCACGAAGGCACACGTTGATCTCCCTTTATCTGGTTTAGTTGAAACTTGTTGTACACGCGGCGCCACAAGTGCCGCGCGCCCCCTCACGACCTTAGGCAGGTATATTTAAAATGAAAGCTTTACTGGTATTGGTACTGGGTAGTCTTTGCGGCGCGGCACTGGCCGATGAAGCCAAAGATGCCGAGCAGATTCCGGTTGAACAATACAGTTACTCTCAGCACCTGGATATTGCGCGCGTCATCTCCATGAGCGAAGTGCCCAATGTGTGCGAAGTCGTGCCAGCGCGCATGACCTACGAGGACTCCCAAGGGCAGAAGCACATCCTCGAATATCGCGTGATGGGGAACGGCTGCTCTAACGGCTGAAGACCTTGAATCGGGGGCCCTGCGGCCCCCTTCGCGACGCAATGCCTGTAACTTGAAAGTAGTAACAAAGTTGTTGCCCGACCTCTAATCGCCCGACTTGTTAAGCGAATAATCCCTCAACTTGTTGGCAATGGTGGTATGCGAAACACCCAATCTTTTCCCCAGCGCCCGGCTACTGGGAAACTCGCCCATCAAACTTTCCAGCACCACTTTTTCAAAGCGCCCGACGATCTGCGAAAGATCCCCTTCCAGCGAAAAATCACCCAGCGGCTGGCGCACGCCATAATCAGGCAACCGTATATGCTCGCTCTTGACCACGCCGCCTTCGCATAACGAAACTGCCTGGAACAAGACGTTTTCCAACTGCCTTACATTACCCGGCCAATGATAGTGCCCAAGTTTGTCCATCGCTGCCGGTGCCAAACGCGGCAAGGCACAGCCGATCTGCCGGCTGGCCTGATCAAGAAAATGCTGCACCAGCCCTTCCAGGCCATCCATGCACTCGCGCAAGGGCGGAATGTGCAGCGACAATACGTTGAGGCGGTGATACAAGTCCTGGCGGAACTCACCACGGGCACACAATTCGGACAAGTCCACCTGCGTGGCGCAGATCACCCGTACATCCAGGTAGACCTCTTCATCGCTGCCGACCCGGCGGAAGCAACCGTCCTGCAGGAAGCGCAGCAGCTTGACCTGCAGGCGCGGGCTCATCTCCCCCACCCCGTCAAGGAACAAGGTGCCCCCCGCAGTCAGTTCCAGTAACCCAAGCTTGCCCTCGGCCCGCGCCCCTTCGAATGCCCCCGGGCCATAGCCGAACAGCTCGGTCTCGGCCATCGACTCTGGCAACCCGGCACAGTTCAGCGCCATCAATGGCGACTGCCCGCGCGGGCTGGCCAGGTGGCACGCCCGCGCCAGCAGCTCCTTGCCGGTGCCGGTCTCGCCCTCGATCAGCAACGGCGCATCCAGCGGCGCCATGCGCCGCGCTTCACGCACCACGGCTGCCATCACCCGCGAACTCTGGAAGATGCTGTCGAAACCCCGCAAC
This sequence comes from Pseudomonas sp. CJQ_9, assembly GCF_043106615.1. Taxonomy (NCBI): domain Bacteria; kingdom Pseudomonadati; phylum Pseudomonadota; class Gammaproteobacteria; order Pseudomonadales; family Pseudomonadaceae; genus Pseudomonas; species Pseudomonas sp. CJQ_9. The sequence goes on from NZ_JBICMS010000102.1 coordinate 22,628, forward strand.
TCCTGCTTGCGCACGTTGTAGATGCGCTCGCCAATGCGGTCGGCACGGTGCAGGGTAAGCACGGCACCGGCCAGCGCCTCGCTCTCGTCATGCTCGGACTGCAGCGGCGCGATATCGGCCAGGAACACATCACCCTTGACCTGGATGCGCAGGCCGTTGATACGCGACTTGTTGGCGCGCACCAGCTCCGGCAGGTCGAAATCTTCGACGTAGCGGGCCAATGGCATGCCCGGCACTTCGTCCACGCGTACCCCCAGCAGCTGCGCCGCGGCACGGTTGGCCGCAACGATGCTGCCGCCCATGTCTACCGACAGCACCGGGAAATCCAGGGCCCCCAGTAGCGCATTCAGCTCCATGTGCCGGCGCTCGCTGGGCATCAGCCCCACGCGCTTTACGCCGAACACCCCGGCAATGGCCTCGAACTTCGGGCGCAGGGCCTGGAACTGCAAATTGACCAGGTTCGGGCAGTGCAGGTAGATGGCGTTGCCATGGTCACCCCCCACCTCGCCGCGCAACACGTTGATGCCGTATTCGACCAGCAGGTTAAGGATGTCCCGCAGGATGCCAATGCGATTCTGGCAATGCACTTTGATACGCATGAGGGCTCTCGCAGCGCCGATGTTCTTCAACACAGCGCAAAAATTCGTAAAGATAAGCTGACAAAAGCCGGACAAACATCAGCCGGATACGGCGTATTTTCCACACCACCGCCAAACTTGTAAAATTTTCGTTACGAAATTCACCTGGCGCGGTGCTTCAACGCAGCCAGCCCCCCGTGCAAAGCGGTGAGCAAAAGCCTAATGCTTGGGTATGTGCCGTACATAACAAGAAAGCCCTCACCAGGAGAGCCTTATGAAACAGACGCACTACGTGGCCCGCGAGCCCGATGCGCATGGTTTTATCGATTACCCGCAGCAAGAGCATGCGGTATGGAATACCCTGATCACCCGCCAGTTGAAGGTGATCGAAGGCCGCGCGTGCCAGGAATACCTGGATGGTATCGAGCAACTCAAGCTGCCCCATGAGCGCATTCCGCAGCTGGGTGAAATCAACAAGGTGCTAGGTGCCACCACCGGTTGGCAGGTGGCCCGGGTACCTGCCCTCATCCCCTTCCAGACCTTTTTCGAACTGCTGGCCAGCAAGCGCTTCCCGGTCGCTACCTTCATTCGCACCCCGCAGGAGTTGGACTACCTGCAGGAACCAGACATCTTCCACGAGATTTTTGGCCACTGCCCGCTGCTGACCAACCCCTGGTTTGCTGAATTCACCCACACCTATGGCAAGCTAGGCCTGGCCGCGACCAAGGAACAACGGGTGTACCTGGCCCGTCTGTACTGGATGACCATCGAATTCGGCCTGATGGAAACCGCCCAAGGCTGCAAAATCTACGGTGGCGGCATTCTTTCATCGCCTAAAGAGACCGTATATTGCCTGTCTGGCGAACCCGAACACCAGGCTTTCGACCCCGTCGAAGCCATGCGTACACCGTACCGCATCGACATCCTGCAGCCCCTGTACTTCGTGTTGCCAAACATGAAGCGCCTGTTCGACCTGGCCCACGAGGACATCATGGGCATGGTCCACACCGCCATGCAGCTGGGCCTGCATGCGCCTAAATTTCCACCCAAGGTTGCTGCCTGAGCGACCTTGCCGATAACAACTCGAAGCGGAAACCATTCCATGAATGCCTTGAACCAAGCCCACTGCGAAGCCTGCCGCGCCGACGCGCCGAAAGTCACCGACCAAGAGCTGGCAGAACTGATTCGCGAGATCCCGGACTGGAACATCGAAGTACGTGACGGCCATATGGAGCTGGAGCGCGTCTTCCTGTTCAAGAACTTCAAGCACGCCTTGGCGTTCACCAATGCCGTTGGCGAAATCGCCGAAGCCGAAGGCCACCACCCTGGGCTGCTGACCGAGTGGGGCAAGGTGACCGTGACCTGGTGGAGCCACTCGATCAAGGGCCTGCACCGCAACGACTTCATCATGTGCGCGCGTACCGACAAGGTGGCGGAATCGGCTGAAGGCCGCAAATAAAGCCGCGGCTGCCTCACTGGCACCGGCAAGGCCGCTGCCCTGCGCCCACCCCTGCCTGGCGGGCGAATGCGCCACATAGCCGCCGTTTTTCGGCCAGACGTTGTGCGCTGTTCGCCCGCAAACCCGACCGGCGAGCGGGAAAAAAACCAAACTGTCATCCAGACTTGTGTATCCTGCCCCAGCTTTGTAAAGCTTCAAACGCGCCTGGCGCAGACTTTTCACTCACACTTGCGAGGAACGACGAGATGCATGAGATCCCGAATCTTCCCTTCCCAAGCCTGAACCCAGAAGAGCCAACCGTGACCGCCCACGCCGAACCGGCAACTGCCGTCGAGCAGGATGGTGACGATCAATCCAGCGCTGACCAGGACTAACTGCGCATCCCCGACTGTGTGAAAACGGCTGACCTGCGGGCCACCCCCGTCAGCACGTTTTCACACCGTCCAGAACCCATGTAGGCCCTCATGCCCGACTCACCCCGCCCCCTTGCGGTCACCCTGCAAGTCGTCTCCATCGTTCTGTTCACCTTCATTGGCTACCTGAACATCGGCATTCCGCTGGCCGTACTGCCCGGCTACGTACACAACGACCTGGGTTTCAGTACCGTCGTCGCCGGCCTGGTGATCAGCGTGCAGTACCTCGCGACCCTGCTCAGCCGCCCCACCGCCAGCCGCATCATCGACAACCACGGCAGCAAGAAAGCCGTGATCTACGGCCTTGCCGGCTGCGGCATCAGCGGCGTGTTCATGCTGGCCTGCGCCTTCCTGACACACCTGCCCGGGTGGAGCCTGGCCTGCCTGCTGGCTGGCCGACTGGTGTTGGGCAGCGCCGAAAGCCTGGTGGGTTCGGGCTCGATAGGCTGGGGCATCGGTCGGGTCGGGGCTGCCAACACGGCCAAAGTCATTTCCTGGAACGGTATCGCCAGCTACGGCGCCCTGGCCATCGGCGCGCCGCTGGGCGTACTGATGGTCAAGGGCCTTGGGCTATGGAGCATGGGCCTGAGCATCATCCTGCTGTGCGCGGTCGGCCTGCTGCTGGCCTGGCCCAAACAGGCTGCGCCCATCGTCCATGGTGTGCGCCTGCCGTTCCTGAGCGTACTGGGCAAAGTCTTCCCGCATGGCTCGGGGCTGGCCCTGGGCTCGATCGGCTTTGGCACCATCGCCACCTTCATCACCCTGTATTACGCCAGCCAGGGCTGGGCCAACGCCGCACTGACCTTGAGCCTGTTCGGTGCCAGCTTCATCAGTGCTCGCCTGCTGTTTGGCAACCTGATCAACCGGATTGGCGGGTTTCGCGTGGCCATTGCCTGCCTGGCGGTAGAAACGCTGGGGCTGCTGATGCTGTGGTTGGCGCCCAGCGCAGAGCTGGCACTGGCAGGGGCAGCACTGAGCGGGTTTGGCTTTTCGCTGGTATTCCCGGCGCTGGGCGTTGAGGCAGTGAACCAGGTCTCGGCGGCCAACCGCGGGGCGGCGGTAGGGGCGTATTCGCTGTTCATCGACTTGTCACTGGGGGTAACCGGGCCTTTGGTGGGCGCGGTGGCGGCCGGGTTCGGGTTTGCCTCGATGTTCGTGTTTGCCGCGGCCGCTGCGGCCTGTGGGTTGCTGTTGAGCCTGTATCTGTACCGGCAGGCTCAACAGGCCCGGGCGCGGTAAAACGCAGCCGCGCTGGGCTGCAAGGCAGCCCGCGCCGCTGAAGGTCAGCGCTGAGCGTACTGCAACACCACTTCCAGCGGGTGGCGCAGCTGGCGTTCGGTCATGCGCTTGACCTGGCTGCGGCACGAATACCCGGTAGCCAAGGGTTCGCCCTCCTTGTCCAGCTTGGTGGCCCAGCTTTGCTCGAAGATGGTCCGCGAGGTTTGCTGATTGCGCGCCTCATGCCCGTAGGTACCGGACATACCGCAGCAACCAGTGGCTTCGGTCACCAGCTTCAGGCCCAAACGGGCAAACACTTGCTCCCATTGGCGGGTACTGGCCGGCACATTGGTCTTCTCGGTGCAGTGCGCCATCAGGCGGAAGTTGCCCGGCGCGGTCGGTGCCTGTTCGGGCAGCACATTCATCAGCCATTCCTGCGGCAGCAGCACCTGCGGGCAACCGTCCACGCCAGGTACTTTCTGGTACTCCTGGCGGTACACCAGGGTCATGGCCGGGTCCAAGCCCACCAGCGGCACGCCGCAATCGGCCAGGGCCTTGAGCTGGCTGGCATTGCGGATCGCCGCCTTGGCGAATGCACCGAGGAACCCCTGCACATGCAGCGGCTTGCCGTTGGCGCTATACGGCGCCAGGAACACCCGATGACCGAGGCGATTGGCCAGGTCGATGAACGCCGAGAGCAACGGTGTTTCGAAGTAACGGGTGAAGGCATCCTGCACCAGCACGATGCTGCGCTCGCGCTGGGCCGGGGTCAGTTCGCGAAGCGCCGGCACCGTGGCCACGCCAACCCGGCAGCGGGTCAGGGTGGCCTGGAAGTTGAAGCGGCTGATCAATGGGCTGTCGACCATGCCGACCTTTTCGGCCAGCAGCCTGCTCACCCATTTCGACCCCATCACCGCGTTGTACAGCCCCGGTGCGTGTGCCAGGTAGGGGATGGTGTACTCCAGCGAGCCGATCAGGTAGTCACGCAGGGGGCGCTGATAACGGCCGTGGTACAGCTCGAGAAAGCGCGAGCGGAAGTCCGGCACGTTGACCTTGATCGGGCACTGCCCGGCGCAGGACTTGCACGCCAGGCAGCCGGCCATGGCGTCATACACCTCATGGGAGAAGTCGGCCTGGCCCTGGTTGCGGGCGCGGTTGTTACGCAGGCGCGCCGGCAGGCCCTTTAGCCACGAGACCTTGTTACGCGCCGCAGCCAGCACGTCGATGTTCGCTTCGCCCTGCAGGCGCAGCCATTCGCGCATCAACGAGGCACGGCCCTTGGGCGAGTGCTGGCGCTCACGAGTGGCTTTCCATGAGGGGCACATGGCGTCGTTGGGGTCGTAGTTGTAGCAGGCGCCGTTGCCGTTGCAGTGCACGGAGCTGCCGAAGTCTTGCCAGACTCGTTCGTCGATGCTGCGGTCCAGGTCCCCGCGCAGGGTCACGCCATCGACCTTGGTCAGGCCTTCGGGGCTGTCAGGCGGCGTGCAGATCTTGCCCGGGTTCAGCTGGTTATGCGGGTCGAAGGCGCCCTTCAGGCGCTGCAGTGCTGGGTACAGTTCGCCAAAATACTCCGGCACGTACTCCGAACGCAGGCCCTTGCCATGCTCGCCCCACAACAGGCCGCCATAGCGTTTGGTCAATGCCGCCACCGCATCGGAAATCGGCTTGACCAGCGCGGCCTGGGCCGGGTCTTTCATGTCCAGCGCGGGGCGTACGTGCAGCACGCCGGCATCCACGTGGCCGAACATGCCGTAGGCCAGGCCATAACCATCGAGCAAGGCCCGGAAGTCGGCGATGTAGTCGGCCAGTTGCTCCGGCGGCACCGCGGTGTCCTCGACGAAAGGTTGCGGGCGCACCTCGCCCTCGACGTTACCCAGCAGGCCCACCGAGCGCTTGCGCATGGTGTAGACGCGGGTGACGGCCTCGGAACCCTCGGCCAGTGTGTGGCCCAGGCGCTCGACACTGGTGTCGCTCTGCAGGTGCTGGATGAACGCCTGCACCTTGGCGTTGACCTGCGCCGGCTCGTCCCCGCAGAACTCCACCAGGTTGATGCCCAGGGTCGGCCGCTCGGGGTCGGCCGGGAAGTATTCGGCAACGCTGTGCCAGACGATATCCTTCATCGCCAGCATGAGCACCTTGGAGTCCACGGTTTCGATGGACAGCGGCTTGTGCGCCATCAGCGCGTTGGCGTCGCGCAGGGCATCCATGAAACTGCTGTAGCGCACATTGACCAGTACCGCGTACTTGGGGATCGGCAGCACATTGAGCTTGGCTTCGACCACATACCCAAGCGAGCCCTCGGCACCGCACAGCACGCTATTGAGGTTGAAACGGCCCTGCTCGTCGCGCAGGTGCGCCAGGTCGTAGCCGGTCAGGCAGCGGTTGAGCCTGGGGAAGGTGCGCTCGATCAGGTCGCCTTGGGTTCGCTGGATGTCCCGCGCCATGCGGTACACCTCGCCCACCCGGCCAGGCGCGGCACAGGCCTGCTCCAGCGCGGCCTCATCGATCGGCAGGCTGTGCAGGCGCTCGCCACCGAGCAGCACGCTGTGCAACTCCAGGACGTGGTCGCGGGTTTTGCCATAGGTGCAGCTGCCCTGGCCGCTGGCGTCGGTGTTGATCATGCCGCCGACGGTGGCGCGGTTGGACGTGGACAGCTCAGGGGCGAAGAACAGCCCGTACGGCTTGAGCGCAGCATTGAGCTGGTCCTTGACGGTGCCAGCCTGCACCCGCACCCAGCGCTCCTCGACGTTGATTTCGAGGATGTTGTTCATGTGCCGCGACAGGTCGACGACAATGCCATCGGTCAGCGACTGGCCGTTGGTGCCGGTCCCCCCGCCACGCGGGGTGAGCTTTACGTGCCGAAAGCGTGCTTCGGCCATCAGCGTGGCCACGCGCGCCACATCGTCGGCATCCAGCGGGAACACCGCTGCCTGCGGCAGGCGCTGATAGATCGAGTTGTCGGTGGCCAACACCGTGCGGGTCGCGTAGTCGGCACTGATCTGGCCACGAAAGCCGCTGTTGCGCAGGGCTTCGAGGAATTCGGGGTAGTTGGCGCTGGGTGCAACGGTTGGCAGCTGGGCGATCATCGAAGGATGGCCTCTAGATATTGGCTATTCACGGGATTGCTGTCGTTCCGGCATGGGTCAAACCAGGCGGGGATGACGTATAAGCCAATGTTCCTGTAGTTTGCGCTCAGGGGCAAACGGATAATCCTGCCGCTATCAATGACTTTTATGAATGAATTACCGCCACCTGACTCCGTCCATGTCGCTGCTGCTGGCATTCGAGGCCGCCGCCCGGCATGAAAGTTACACCCGCGCCGCTGCCGAACTATCACTGACCCAGAGCGCGGTCAGCCGCCAGGTGCAGGCACTGGAACAACAACTGGGCCTGACCCTGTTCCGCCGTGAAGGGCGCCAGGTGCAGCTGACCGATGTCGGCCGGCTGTACCAGGGCGAGCTCAGCGAGGCGCTGGGGCGCATCCGTAGCGCCACCCTGCAGGCGCTGGCTTACCAGTCCGGGGTAGGCACCTTGCGCCTGGCCACCCTGCCCACCTTCGGCTCCAAATGGCTGTTGCCGCGCTTGCATGCGTTCTACAGCGCGCACCCAGGCATGCTGGTGCACATTCATTCACGCATCGAAGCCATCAACTTCGAAACCAGCGAGATAGATGCCGCTATTGGCGTGGCCAGCCACGACCTGCCAGGGCTAATCTGCCATCGCCTGCATGCCGAGGAACTGGTGGTGATCGTGCCGCCGCAGGCCCGCGCCGACCGCCAGGGCTGGAGCCCCGCCAGAATCAGCGAAGAGGTACTGCTGAACGTGGCCAACAACCCGCACGCCTGGGGCGAGTGGTTTTCCCACCATGGCCTGCCGCACCGGGCGATGCGCCTGGGGCCGAGTTTCGAGCTCACCTCGCACCTGATCCAGGCCGTGCGCGCCGGGATCGGCATCGGGCTGGTACCGCGCATTCTCGTGGAAGAAGAACTGGCCAAGGGTGAACTGCACAGCCCCGGGGCAGCTTTTGCCAGCCAGCGCAGTTACTACCTGATCTACCCGCCGAGGAATGAGGCATTACCGTCGTTGCGGGCGTTCAGGGGGTGGTTGCTGGAGCAGATCTGAGTCCTGCCTCGACCGCATAGGCCCCAAGCCCTGTGCAGTACCTGTAGGAGATTCTATGGTTTCTGGCAAGGGTAGCCGCAGCATCTTCAGCGCCTGTGAGAGCGAGCGCCGCCCGCGCGGCGCTCGATCTCACGGGCGCTGCATATCTTCTGACAAACACCTATCAGCCCTGATGCGATCCCTGTGGGAGCTGGCTTGCCGGCGATAGGGCCCAAACAGGCCATAAAAAACCCGAAGCCAGTTCCCCGGCTTCGGGTTTCTCTATTTTCTGCAGAGCCTTACTTGGCTACGGTTCCAGCAACCCCACCGGTATTCAGCCGCCGACGTGGCTTGACCATGTACACCACGAACATCGCAAACAGCCAGATCGGAATCGCGTACACCGACACCTTAATGCCTGGAATCATCAGCATGATGCCGAGAATCAGCACCACGAAGGCCAGCACCACATAGTTGCCATAGGGGTACCACAGCGCCTTGAACAGCGGCTTCTGGCCAGTGCGGTCAAGGTGCTGGCGGAATTTCAGGTGCGAATAACTGATCATCGCCCAGTTGATCACCAGGGTAGCCACCACCAGCGACATCAGCAGTTCCAGAGCATTTTGCGGCATCAGGTAGTTGAGCAGCACGGCCACGAAGGTCACCGCTGCCGACACCAGAATCGAGCGCACCGGCACACCGCGCTTGTCGACCTTGGCCAGCGCTGCCGGGGCATCACCCTGCTCGGCCATGCCCAGCAGCATGCGGGCATTGCAATAGGTGCCGCTGTTGTACACCGACAGCGCGGCCGTCAGCACCACGAAGTTCAGCAGGTTGGCGGCCACGTCACTGCCCAGCAGCGAGAACACCTGCACGAATGGGCTGCTGCCATAACTGCCGCCCGAGGCGTCGATGCTGGCCACCAGGTTGTCCCACGGGGTCAGCGACAGCAGCACCACCAAGGCACCGACGTAGAAGATCAGGATACGGTAGATGACCTGGTTGATCGCCTTGGGGATCACGGTCTTGGGCTTGTCGGCTTCGGCAGCGGTGAACCCGAGCATTTCCAGGCCGCCGAACGAGAACATGATGAAGGCCAGGGCCATGACCAGACCGCTGACGCCATTGGGGAAGAACCCGCCATGCGACCAGAGGTTGGCGACGGTGGCCTCCGGGCCGCCGCTGCCGCTGGTCAGCAGGTAGGCGCCCAGGCCGATCATGCTGACGATGGCAACCACCTTGATGATGGCGAACCAGAATTCGGCTTCACCAAAGAACTTCACGTTCATCAGGTTGATGGCGTTGATCAGCACGAAGAAGGCGGCTGCGGTAACCCAGGTCGGGATTTCCGGCCACCAGTAGTGGACATACTTGCCAACCGCCGACAGCTCCGACATGCCCACCAGGATATACAGCACCCAGCAGTTCCAGCCAGACAGGAAACCGGCGAAGCCGCCCCAGTAGGTGTGGGCAAAATGGCTGAATGAGCCGGCCACCGGCTCCTCGACGATCATCTCGCCAAGCTGGCGCATGATCATGAAGGCGATGAAGCCGCAGATGGCGTAACCGAGGATCATCGACGGGCCGGCGGATTTCATCACGCCTGCCGAGCCGAGGAACAGGCCGGTACCAATTGCGCCGCCAAGGGCGATCAACTGGATGTGACGGTTCTTCAGGCCCCGCTTGAGCTCGCCTGAATGCTTGTTTTGTCCACTCATGAACGAAGTCACCTGCATTGTTTTTATCTGTGACGGAATCGGACCCACCGCGCTCGTGGCGCAGCGGAATGGGCAAGGTGGTTACCTTGGGTTTCTCGACCTCAGGTGCCGCCGGGGCGGGTCAACCAGGCGTGATCAAGAGTGCGCGGTACGCAAGGGGGTCACAGGTAAAACGCGGCGCACTGTATACCCCTGCAAACGCGCAGGCGTCAACGCGTTGCATCCTTTCCTCGGGAAAAAACGCAGCGATCCTGTGGTGTGGGCCTTCAAAGGCGGAGTGATCGGCGTACATGGCGCCTCCATTTGTTGTTTTGTCAGCCAGGCGCTGTGGACCGGCTGTTGCACACGGCAATAGCGGCTATAACACCGTGGGGCGGGGGTTTGGGCAAGGGTGGTGGGGATTGGCGCAGGGGGTTTGCAGCGTTGGCAGCGGCAAGTTTTTTTGACAGGACGGGGCGAATTCCGAAAGACGAACGGAAACCGGCTGACTTTGTACACATTTCTTTACAGCGTGGTTCGAGGACTTGCCAGTCGTCCGAAAAATTCTTTTGCTTCAGTGTCTTGGGGCTGCTTTGCAGCCCTTCGCGGGCACGCCCGCTCCCACATGTTTGGCGCTGAACTCAAGCAATGCGCGACCCCCTGTGGGAGCGGGCGTGCCCGCGAAGGGCCGCAAAGCGGCCCCAAATGACTTAACTGGGCCAATCAACCACGCGGTTTGCCGCGGCCACGGCCGGCAGGCTTGTCGCCCTCAGGCTTGGCGGGGCGCTTGCGCATTTCGCTTGGGCGCTCGGCCACGGCGCTGCCGCGGTTGCCTTTGCGTGGGGCTTCTTCACGCGGCTGGCGTGCCGGGCGCTCGCCAGCGGCAGCACCTTCGTGGGCCGGGCGCAGGTTGCGCACGCGCTCGCCACGGCCAAGCGGGCGGGACGATTTGCGCTGCAGGCGCTCCATCTTGTCCTTGGCCTTGAGGTTCAAGGCAGGCAGCGCAACCGGCTGCAAGCCGACTTCAGCGGCCAGGATGTCGATTTCGCCCTGGGACATTTCCCGCCAGCGGCCCATCGGCAGGTCGGAGTTGAGGAACACCGGGCCAAAGCGCACGCGCTTCAGGCGGCTGACCACCATGCCCTGGGATTCCCACAGGCGACGCACCTCGCGGTTACGGCCTTCCATCACCACGCAGTGGTACCAGTGGTTGAAACCTTCGCCACCGGGTGCCTTCTGGATGTCGGTGAACTTGGCCGGGCCGTCTTCGAGCATTACACCGGCCTTCAGGCGCTCGATCATCTCGTCGTCGACTTCACCACGCACACGCACCGCGTACTCGCGGTCCATCTCGTAAGATGGGTGCATCAGGCGGTTGGCCAGCTCGCCGTCGGTGGTGAACAGCAGCAGGCCGGTGGTGTTGATGTCGAGCCGGCCAATGTTGATCCAACGGCCTTCTTTTGGCCGCGGCAGGCGATCGAACACGGTCGGGCGGCCTTCCGGGTCGTCACGGGTGCAGATTTCGCCATCGGGTTTGTTGTACATGATCACCCGGCGGGTGGCCTCGGCGGCCTCCTCGCGCTTGATCAGCTTGCCGTCAACGGCAATGGCGTCATGCAGGTCGACGCGTTGGCCGAGGGTAGCCGCGACGCCGTTGACTTTGATCCGGCCCTGGCTGATCCAGGCCTCGACGTCACGGCGCGAGCCCACGCCAATGCGGGCCAGCACTTTCTGCAGTTTTTCGCCGGACGGCGGGGTAATTGCGGTGTCTTGCAGGTCTTGCTCACTCATCTGGGCACCTCCCGGTGTAGGAATGACAAAGGGTTTCTGGCGACGAATGCGCCAAAAGGCCGCGCATCATACGCGGTTCGGCGGGGGAACGCACTGCAGGTTAGAAGGTTTTGCGGGGGCAGGGAGAGGTTTCTGCCTAACGGTGAGGTGCCCGCTGCCGCGTATAGGGCCGCTGCAGGCAACAGCACGATCAGGGCTGCAGCTTGCCCTCTTCTTCCACCGCGGCCTCAGCTGTTTGCCCACGCAAATCGTCAAAGTCGGTCTTCAGCCCTTCTTCCATGGCATCCAGCTCCACCAGCAAGCTGCGGAAGCTGGTTTCCTCCTGCGGCTCGTCAACCGCGTCCTGCTCGCCCAGGCTGGCATCGGCCAGGGCCTGCAGGTGGGCCGGCACCGGTGCATCATCCGGGTCGAGCAGCGGCTCAGGCTGCAGCTCGCGCAACTCGGCCAACGCCGGCAACTGCTCCAGGCTCTTGAGGTTGAAGTGGTCCAGGAACGCCTTGGTGGTGGCGAACATCGCCGGCCGGCCGGGCACCTCGCGGTAGCCCACCACGCGTATCCACTCGCGCTCCATCAGGGTCTTGATGATATTGCTGTTCACCGCCACCCCGCGCACATCCTCGATCTCGCCACGGGTGATCGGCTGGCGATAGGCGATCAACGCCAGGGTTTCCAGCAAGGCACGCGAATAGCGCTGCGGGCGCTCTTCCCACAAGCGGCCGACCCAGGGGGCATAGGCTTCGCGAATTTGCAGGCGGTAGCCGCTGGCCACTTCTTTGAGCTCGAAAGCGCGGCCGTTGCACGATTTGCCCAGCACCTCCAGCGCCTGCCTGAAAACCTTGGGCTCGGGCCGCTCGGCTTCCTCGAACAACTCGAACAGCCGCTCCAGTGATTGCGGTTTGCCCGACGCCAGCAGGAAGGCTTCGATCAGCGACGCCAGGTCGCGGGGTTCATTCAGGTTCATCGGGTTCTTCAACAAGCGCCGGGCGAAGCCGCACGTGGATGGCGGCGAAGGGTTCATTCTGCACCAATTCGATCAGCGCTTCCTTGACCAGTTCGAGGATCGCCATGAAGGTGACCACTACCCCCAGCTTGCCCTCATCGTGCCCGAACAGTTCGACGAACGGCACGAAAGCACCGCCCTTGAGGCGCTCCAGCACCTGGCTCATGCGCTCGCGGGTGGACAGCGTTTCACGGCTGATCTGGTGGCTCTCGAACAGGTCGTTGCGCCGCATCACCTCGGCCATGGACACCAGCAGCTCTTCCAGGCTGACCTGCGGCAACAGCTTGCGCACCTTGGCCTGCGGCGCCTCCAGGCGCGGCACCCGCACCTCACGGCCAACCCGTGGCAACGCATCAATGCTTTCGGCTGCAGCCTTGAAACGCTCGTACTCCTGCAGCCGGCGGATCAACTCGGCGCGCGGGTCACCCTCCTCTTCCTCGGCCTCGGCCGAGCGCGGCAGTAGCATGCGCGACTTGATCTCGGCCAACATGGCAGCCATTACCAAGTATTCGGCGGCCAGTTCCAGGCGCACGCTTTTCATCAGCTCTACATAGCCCATGTACTGGCGGGTGATTTCAGCCACGGGGATGTCGAGGATGTCGATGTTCTGCTTGCGGATCAGGTACAGCAACAGGTCCAGCGGCCCTTCGAAGGCTTCCAGGATGACTTCCAGGGCGTCTGGCGGGATGTACAGGTCCAGCGGCATCTCGGTCAGGGCTTCGCCGTAGACCAAGGCCAGTTGCAACTGCCGCGGCTCGTCGACCTGCGTGGCCGGCGCCTCGGGCGCTTGCAACTGGCTCACGCGCTGGCCATGAACGGCGAAGGGTCGCCGCAGCCTTCGCGAATCAGCTCAGGTTCGTCGCCGGAAAGGTCGATGATGGTCGACGCCTTGAGGTCACCGTAACCGCCATCGATCACCAGGTCGACATGGTGCTCCAGGCGCTCACGAATTTCGTAAGGGTCGGTCATCGGCTCGCTATCGCCAGGCAGGATCAGGCTCACGCTCATCAGCGGCTCGCCCAGCTCAGCCAGCAACGCCAGGGTAATGCCGTGGTCTGGTACCCGCAGGCCGATGGTGCGGCGTTTTTCGTGCAGCAGCAGGCGGGGCACTTCGCGGGTGCCGTTGAGGATGAAGGTGTAGGGCCCAGGCACGTGCGCCTTGAGCAGGCGGAAGGTGCCGGTATCGACCTTGGCATACAACCCCAGCTGCGACATGTCGCAGCACATCAGGGTAAAGTTGTGCGTCTTGTCCAGGCCACGCAGGCGCCGGACGCGCTCGATCGCCGCCTTGTCGCCGATCTGGCAACCCAACGCATAGGCCGAATCGGTGGGGTACACCACCACGCCGCCCTTGCGGATGATCTCTACCGCCTGGCGGATCAGCCGCGGCTGTGGGTTCTCCGGATGAATCTGGAAAAATTGGCTCACGTAGTCGTCCTGTTCATACCGTAATAGGCTGTTCATGGCTGAATCGGCGCCACAAAGGTGGCAGGTCCTCGGGCAAAGGCCGGTAGGCACCGATCTCGCCCCAGGTGCCGGGGCCGTGGAAGTCACTGCCAGCGCTTGCCAGCAGGCCGAACTCACGGGTAAGGATGGACAGGGTGCCCACCTGCTCGGCGGGCATCATCCCGTTGACCACTTCAAGCGCCTGCCCACCTGCCTGAATATAGTCGGCAATCAGCCGCCTGCGCTTGCTGCGAGTCAGGTCGTAGTGCATCGGATGGGCCAAGCTCACCCAGGCTTTGGACTGGCGCAGCGTGGCAACGGTTTCATCAAGGGTTGGCCAATGCTGCTTGACGTCGCCCAGCTTGCCCGCCCCCAGCCACTTGCGAAACGCCTCGCCGCGGTCTTTGACGTGCCCGGCACGCACCAGGTACTCGGCGAAGTGCGGGCGCGCCGGTGCGTTGCCGCTGTCGCCCAGCTCGTGCTGCACGGCGCGGGCGCCGTCGAGGGTGCCTGGCATGCCCTTGGCGGCCAACCGCTTGTCGATTTCTTCGGCGCGCAGCCAGCGGCCGCGGTGCAACGCGTCGATCGCCGCCAGCAATGGCGGCGCATCGAGCGGGAAGTCGTAGCCCAGCACGTGAATGGTGGCGCCCCCCCAGGTGCACGAAAGCTCGACCCCGCTGACCCAGCGCATGCCCCGCTCAACACAGGCCAGGCGCGCTTCGGGCAGGCCTTCGAGGGTGTCATGGTCGGTCAGGGCCAGCGTTTGCACCCCGTGCTCATGGGCCCGGGCGACCAGAGCCGTGGGCGACAGGGCGCCGTCGGAGGCCGTGCTGTGACAGTGCAGATCAACATTCATGGAGGAGCGCTTTCGCAGGAATCGATGTTTGTTATTATGCCGTCACATCCCGATTCTGGCTGCCATTGTGAAACAATTCATCGATTTCATCCCGCTGTTGCTGTTCTTCATCGTGTACAAGCTGGACCCACGCCCGCTTGAAGTCGCTGGCCACAGCTTCGAATTCGGCGGTATCTACAGCGCCACGGCCATGCTGATCGTCAGCTCGCTGGTGGTGTACGGCGCGCTGTTCCTGCGCCAGCGCAAGCTGGAAAAGGGCCAGTGGCTGACCCTGGTGGCCTGCCTGGTGTTCGGCGGCCTGACCCTGACCTTCCACAGCGAGACTTTCCTCAAGTGGAAGGCGCCGGTGGTCAACTGGCTGTTCGCCCTGGGCTTTGCCGGCAGCCACTTCATCGGTGACCGGGTGCTGATCAAACGCATCATGGGCCACGCCCTGACCCTGCCGGATGCCATCTGGACGCGCTTGAACCTGGCCTGGATCGCGTTCTTCCTGTTCTGTGGTGCGGCCAACCTGTTCGTCGCCTTCACCTTCCAGGACTTCTGGGTAGACTTCAAGGTGTTCGGCAGCCTGGGCATGACCGTGATCTTCCTGGTGGCCCAAGGCGTGTACCTGTCGCGCCACCTGCACGACGACCCTTCAACTTCCAAACCCAAGGATTGACATGCTCTACGCCATCATTGCCAGCGACGTCGCGAACTCCCTGGAAAAACGCCTGGCTGCCCGCCCGGCGCACATCGAACGCCTGCAGCAGCTCAAGGCCGAAGGCCGCGTGGTGCTGGCCGGCCCACACCCGGCCATCGACAGCAACGACCCGGGCGAAGCCGGCTTCAGCGGCAGCCTGATCGTCGCCGAGTTCGCCTCGCTGGCCGAAGCCCAGGCCTGGGCCGATGCCGACCCGTACATTGCGGCAGGCGTGTACGACAAGGTCGTGGTCAAGCCGTTCAAGCAAGTATTGCCGTGATCCGAGACCGCATCGCTTTCTTCGCGGGCTTGCCCGCTCCCACAGTGGCCCGCACAAACCTTCGGAACTGCACGGTCGTTGTAGGAGCGGGTTTACCCGCGAAGCAGGCGATGCGGGATCAGCAGTTATACGGTTGCCATCAGTCTGCGGTATCTTTGCCATTGGCGGGCCGACTTGACCGCCGTCAATGGTGGAATTGAGTGAGTCATGAGCGAGCTGTTACTGATTGATGATGACCAGGAACTGTGCGAGCTGCTGTGCAGCTGGCTGACCCAGGAAGGGTTTTCCGTACGTGCCTGCCACGATGGGCAGAGTGCACGCCTGGCCTTGGCCGAGCATGCACCTGCGGCCGTGGTGCTGGATGTCATGTTGCCCGACGGCAGCGGCCTGGAGTTGCTCAAACAGCTGCGCAGCGAGCACGCCGAACTGCCAGTGCTGATGCTGTCGGCCCGTGGCGAGCCGCTTGACCGTATTCTCGGCCTGGAACTGGGTGCCGACGATTACCTGGCCAAACCGTGCGACCCACGCGAGCTTACCGCCCGCCTGCGTGCAGTATTGCGCCGCAGCCACCCCGTTGCCGCCACCAGCCAGCTGGAGCTGGGCGACCTGGTCTACAGCCCGGCCCGCGGCGTGGCCAGCATCGATGGCCGGGAAATGACTCTGACCTTGTCCGAAAGCCGCATACTCGAAGCGCTGCTGCGCCAGCCTGGCGAGCCGCTGGACAAACAGGAACTGGCGCAGATCGGCCTGGGCCGCAAGCTCACCCTCTACGACCGCAGCCTGGACATGCACGTCAGCAACCTGCGCAAGAAGATCGGCCCGCATGCCGATGGCCGGCCACGCATCGTCGCCCTGCGCAGCCGCGGCTATTACTACTGCCTGTGAGCAGCTGCAAGCTGCAAGCTACAAGCTACAAGCTGCAAGCTACAGGCTACAAGCTCCAAGTAAGCCGATCGCGATTCTGCTCTTGCTTGCAGCTTGCAGCTTGTAGCTTGTAGCTTGTAGCTTGAAGCTTGAAGCTTGAAGTTTGCAGCTTGCAGCTGTTCTTTACCCAGCCTTTACCATCCACTGACTGCGCTTGACGGTGATCTCCCTAGACTGTGCTCATCCGGTAATCACCGGCCTATGAAAGGAGAGACACCATGCGCAAGACCCTTATCGCCCTGATGTTCGCCGCCGCCCTGCCGACCGTAGCCATGGCCATGCCTGACGGCGGCCCACGTCACGACGGCCCGCATCACCGCGGTGACGCGGCCTTCCAGCAACTGGACCTGAGCCGTGACCAGCGCCAGCAGATCGGCAAGCTGATGGGCGAGCAAATGCAGCAGCGCCGCGACATCACCGAGCGTTACCTGGCCAAACTGCCGGCTGCCGACCAGAAAGCCATGAAGGACGAACTGCAAGCCAGCCGCACCAAGACCGACACCGCCGTGCGCAACCTGCTCAAGCCAGACCAGCAGAAGAAGTTCGACGAACTGCAAAAGGAACGCGCTGCCAAGAAAGCCGAGTGGCAGGAGTTCCAGGCCTGGAAAGCTGAAAAAGCCAAAAAGGCCCAGTAAGCTGTCAGCCTGATGCCCGGCTCGCCCCAGCGCGAGCCGGGCTTTTTCTGTTTTAGGAGGTGCTCTTGCGTTCACTGTTCTGGCGCATTCTGGCCAGCTTCTGGTTGGCCATCACCCTGGTTGCAGGGCTGTCGATCTTGCTTGGGCACATGCTCAACCAGGACGCCTGGATCCTCAGCCGCCACCCCGGCCTGAACACGCTGGCCAGCCAGTGGGCCAGGCACTACGAGCAGGAGGGCGTGAATGCCGCGCAGCAGTTCCTGGAACAACGCAAGGACCGCTACAAGATCGACGTGCAGGTGCTCGATGACAGTGGTGACGCTGTGGTGCCCGGCACGTTCCCGCGCCGGGCGGCAGCCTTCGAGGCACGCCAGCACAACGACCAGCGCCGCTTGCCATGGCGCCGGCTGACCGAGGAATACACCAGCCCCGACACCGGCCAGACCTACCTGCTGATCTACCGCATACCCCACCCGGCGCTGGATGAGTGGCACCGGGACAGCCTGATGTGGCCACTCAGCGCACTGGGCATCGCCCTGGTGGTGTTGACCCTGTTCAGCCTGCTGGTCACGCTGTCCATCACACGCCCGTTGAGCCGCCTGCGCAGCGCTGTGTACGACCTGGGCCAGAGCACCTATCAGCAGAACAGCCTGGCGCGCCTGGCAGCCCGGCGTGACGAATTCGGCGTGCTGGCCAATGACTTCAACAAGATGGGCGCGCGCCTGCAAAGCACCCTCGCCAGCCAGCGCCAATTGCTGCGCGACGTGTCCCACGAGCTGCGCTCACCGTTGGCCAGGCTGCGCATTGCCCTGGCCCTGGCCGAACGCGCCGAACCCGAGCAGCGCCAGGCCCTGTGGCCGCGCCTGACCCGCGAGTGCGACCGGCTGGAAGACCTGATCAGCGAAATACTCACCCTGGCCCGCGTGGATGCCGAACAGGCCCACGCCGAAGCGGTGGACCTCAATGCCTTGCTGGGCAGTGTGCGCAAGGACGCCCTGCTCGGCGCGCCCGACCAGGATGTGCGCCTGGAGGCGCAACCGGGGCTGGTCTTGCAAGGTTGGCCGACACTGATCGAGCGGGCCGTGGACAACCTGCTGCGCAACGCCCTGCGCTTCAACCCGGCAGGCCAGCCCATCGAAGTCAGTGCCGTGCGCGATCAGGCGCGGGTGGTGATCAGTGTGCGCGACCATGGCCCGGGGGCAGCCCCGGAGCACCTCGCCCAGCTGGGTGAGCCGTTCTTCCGCGCACCGGGGCAGGAGGCCCCAGGGCACGGCCTGGGGTTGGCGATTGCGCGCAAGGCGGCGGAACGGCATGGCGGCAGCCTGGTCCTGCACAACCACCCGCAGGGCGGTTTTGTCGCGCGGCTTGATCTGCCTTTGCAAGCCGCTTCAGCTTAAGGCTGCCGGAACCTTGTACGTTCAGGGCTGCAGCGCAGCCCTTGCTCGCTCACCCGTCAGCCGCCCCAGCCCGTGACGAAATCAGCGGTGTCCAGCACCGGTGCGGTCCGTGGCTCGGTCATAGGCGTGCCGACGTACAGGTAGCCGATCAGCTCCTCGTTCTCCGCCAGCCCCAGCCCCTTGTGCACATGCGCGTCGAAGGCCATGTCCCCGGTACGCCAAACGGCGCCGATGCCCTGCGCATGGGCAGCGATCAGGATGCCATGCGCCGCACAGCCCGCCGCCAGGCGCTGCTCGGACTTGGGCACCTTGAAGTGGTCCTGCAACCTGGCCACCACCACGATCAGCAACGGTGCGCGCAGCGGCATGGCGCGGGCTTTGTCCAGCGCAGCCTGGGTGGCTTCACCCTTGTGCTGCAGCGCTTCGGCGAACAGCTCGCCCAGCTTAGCGCGGCCCTGCCCTTCGATGGTCAGGAACCGCCAAGGCCGCAGCTGGCCGTGGTCCGGCGCCCGCAGGGCAGCCTGGAACAGCGCCTCGCGCTGGGCGGCATTGGGCGCAGGTTCGGTCAGGCGTGGCACGGAAACACGGTTGAGCAATGCGTCGAGAGCCTCCATCGGCTACCCTCCTGGCAGTGGAATGTGCGGCCATTCTCAAGCTGCACGCCCTAAGCTGCAAGCTGCAAGCTGCAGCACGCCGGCTTTTCGTGCAGCGTGCCGCGCCTGGCTTGCAGCTGCCCAGCCCATAGGTAGAATGGCGCCCTTCCGTTTCGAGTCAGAGCAGATCACATGGCGTTGCCGACCTTAAGGATCATTGGTTTCATCATCGGCATCTTCCTGATCACCCTGGCTGTGGGCATGGCCGTGCCCATGGCGACCCTGGTGATATTCGAACGTACCGGCGACATGCCGTCGTTCCTGTGGTCTAGCCTGATCACCTTCATTGCCGGGCTGGCCATGGTGCTGCAAGGGCGACCCGAGCACGTGCACCTGCGGCCACGCGACATGTACCTGCTGACGGTCTGCAGCTGGCTGGTGGTCTGCGTGTTCGCCGCCCTGCCCTTCCTGCTGACCCAGCACATCAGCTACACCGACGCCTTCTTCGAAAGCATGTCGGGCATTACCGCTACCGGCGCCACCGTGCTCAGTGGGCTCGACAGCATGTCACCAGGCATTCTGATGTGGCGCTCGATGCTGCACTGGCTGGGCGGTATCGGCTTCATCGCCATGGCGGTGGCCATCCTGCCGCTGCTGCGCATTGGTGGCATGCGCCTGTTCCAGACCGAGTCTTCGGACCGCTCCGAAAAGGTCATGCCGCGCTCGCACATGGTCGCCAAGTCCATCGTGGGGGTGTACGTCGGCTTCTCGATACTTGGCGCGCTGGCTTTCTGGTGGGCCGGCATGAGCCCGTTCGATGCCATCAACCACGCCATGTCGGCAATTTCCACCGGTGGTTTTTCCACCTCCGACCAGTCCCTGGCGAAATGGGACATTCCCGCCGTGCACTGGGTGGCGGTGGTGGTGATGATCATGGGCAGCCTGCCGTTCACCCTGTACGTGGCCACCCTGCGCGGCAACCGCAGGGCGCTGCTTCGCGACCAGCAGGTACAGGGCTTGCTGGGCATGCTGCTGGTCACCTGGCTGGTCCTGGGCACCTGGTACTGGTACAGCACCAACCTGCACTGGCTGGATGCGCTGCGTCACGTGGCGCTGAACGTGACCTCGGTCGTCACCACCACCGGTTTCGCCCTGGGTGACTACAGCCTGTGGGGCAACTTTTCGCTGATGCTGTTCTTCTACCTGGGCTTCGTCGGCGGCTGTTCCGGCTCGACCGCGGGCGGGATCAAGATCTTCCGTTTCCAGGTCGCCTACATCCTGCTCAAGGCCAGCCTCAACCAGCTGATCCACCCGCGTGCGGTGATCAAGCAGAAGTACAACGGCCACCGCCTCGATGAAGATATCGTGCGCTCAATCCTGACGTTCTCGTTCTTCTTCGCCATCACCATCTGCGTCATGGCACTGCTGTTGTCATTGCTGGGGGTGGACTGGATGACCGCCCTGACCGGGGCTGCCGGTACGGTCTCCGGGGTGGGGCCTGGCCTCGGGGAAGTGATCGGCCCGTCGGGCAACTACGCCACGCTGCCGGACGCCGCCAAGTGGATCCTGGCCGCGGGCATGCTGCTCGGCCGCCTGGAAATCATCACCGTGCTGGTGTTGTGCATGCCTGCGTTCTGGCGTCACTGAGCCCTTCGCCCCCGGCGCCGAGCCGGGCGCGGTACTCGCTGGGCGTGGTATCGAACCAGCGGCGGAACGCGCGGTAGAAGTTGCTGGGGTCGGCGAAGCCCAGCAGGTAGGCGGTTTCCAGCAGGGTCATGCCCGGCTGGGCCAGGTACTGCTCAGCCAGTTCGCGGCGGGTGTCGTCGAGCAACGCCTGGAAGCTGGTGCCCTCCTCCTGCAGCCGCCGCTGCAGGGTGCGCTGCGACAAGTGCAAGGCCTGCGCCAGGGTCTCACGCTTGGGCTCCCCTTGCGGCAAGATGCGGCACAGCACCTGGCGCACGCGGTGGGTCACGCGGCTTTCGGAAAACCGCGCCAGGTACTCCCCGGCAAAACGGTCGTGCAGTACCGCCATGGCTTCATTGGCCGTGGGCAAGGGCGCCTCCATGTCGGCCCGCTCGAACACCAGCGCGTCATACGGCGCGTCGAAGATCAGCGGCGAATGGAACGCCACCTTGTACGGCTCGATATTCCTGGGTTGCGGCCCCTGCACCAAGACCCGGCGTGGCTGCACCGGGCGGCCGCTCAACCATTTGCACAGCGCCAGCGCACAGGCCAACGACGCTTCGGCACTGTGCCGGGTAGGCGGCAGATGGTCGCCGTGCACGGTGAGGATCAACGAATAGCCCTCGGCGCCGAGCACAAAACTGAGATCGGAACTTTCGGCGATGATGCGCTGATACCGCACCAGCCGCTCGAAACCCTCGGCCAACGTGCGGCTGGACATCAGCGCATAGCCCACCACGTGAAACGAGGCCGGGCGCACCACACGCGCCATGTTCAGGCCAATGGCCTCGTTGCCGGACAGTTCCACTGCCAATTGCCACAGCCGGGTCATGGAGTCCTGGGGGAAGCGCGCATCGGGATCGTCGAGGGCGGCGAAATCCAGCCCCAGTTGCTTGAACATGGCCCGACAGTCCAGTCCTTCCAGCTCGAGTGCTTTGACAATCCCTGATGCCCAACTGGCTGACGTGGTTCTTTCGCTCATGACAGGTTACTTTCCTGACCGCTCCTGCGGTGAACCCCAAGGATACTCAATTGGCGCCTATTGTCACTGGTAGGCACTGCCAATGACTCTAGACTCGAATAAGGCTCCACGCCGTGCATCTTGTCCAGAAGTATTAATCCCGGAGCACAGCCATGAACCGCACAGCGCAGTTTCGCAGTTTTGCCGAGTTCTACCCGTATTACTTGGGTGAGCACAGCAACCCCACCTGCCGCCGCCTGCATTTTGTCGGCACCAGCCTGGTGATCGCCCTGCTGGCCTATACCATCGGCAGCGGCCAATGGCTGCTGTTGCTGGCCGTGCCGTTGTTCGGCTACGGCTTTGCCTGGGTGGGGCATTTCTTTTTTGAAAAGAACCGGCCGGCGACCTTCACCTATCCGTTCTACAGCCTTGCCGGTGACTTCGTGATGTTCCGCGACATTCTGCTCGGCAAGCTCAGGCTGTAAGCAGCGGGTCTGCGCCCGCCACCACGCAGTCCTCGCAACGCAGGGCTTCAGGCACAATGGCCGCCTGCCTTGCGAGGATGCCCCCTGCCATGAACCACCGCACTGCCCTTGGCGCCCTGCATATCGGCGCGCTGTTCTTTGGCCTGACCGGCGTATTCGGCAAGCTGGCGACCAGCGCCAGCCCGGTGATCATCGTATTCGGCCGCGCCGCTTTCGCCGTGGTCGCCCTGGCGCTGTTCGCCAGTGTCACCGGCCCCGGCTGGCAACGTCTGAACGGTCACGACGCGCGCCGGCTGTTGCTCGGCGGGGTGCTGCTGGCCGGCCACTGGGTCAGCTTCTTCATCGCCGTCAAGGTCGGCGGCGTGGCGATCGCCACCCTCGGCTTCGCCAGTTTCCCGGCCTTTACCGTGCTGCTCGAAGGACTGCTGTTCCGCGAGCGCATCCGCCGCAACGAAGCGCTGCTGGTGCTGCTGGTCAGCCTCGGCCTGGTACTGGTCACGCCAGCCTTCGATCTGGCCAGCGAAGCGACCGGTGGCCTGCTGTGGGCCTTGCTCTCGGGCCTGCTGTTCTCACTGCTGTCCCTGACCAACCGTGCAGGCTCTGGTCGCTTGCCTGCGGTGCAGGCAGCACTGTGGCAAAACCTGGTGGTGAGCCTGTGCCTGCTGACATTCGCTGCCCCTGGGCTGGGCGCGGTCGCGCCTGTGGACTGGCTGTGGATCGGCCTGCTCGGCGTTTTCTGCACCGGCGTGGCGCACAGCCTGTTCGTCGCCAGCCTGGCGGTCATCAAGGCCCGGACTGCCGCCGTGGTGTTCGGCATGGAGCCGGTCTACGGCATTGCCGTTGCCTGGCTGGTGTTTGCCGAGACCCCCACGGTGCGCATGCTGCTAGGCGGTGCCCTGATTATCCTCGCCATCGTGCTGTCCAGCCGCCTGGCGGCAGAGCCAGCGCAGCGGCCGCTGGCCGAGGGCGGGTGACTCAGCGGTCGTTGTGGCCCAGGTCGCGCTGGGGGTCGATCTGGTCACGCACCCGCTGCTTCAGCACCTTGGCCTCGGGGAAGCCGCCGTCGGCCTTGCGCTCCCAAATCTGCACGCCGTTGCAGGTGATGCGGAAAATACCGCCGGTACCGGGTTCCAGCGCCACCCGGCCGAGGTCGTCGGCAAACGTGCTGAGCAACTCCTGGGCCAGCCACGCGGCCCGCAGCAGCCACTGGCACTGGGTGCAATAATTGATGACGATTTCCGGCTTGTGGTCGGCCATGTTGAGATAACTCCAGCTGAGGGGCGGCTTATACTAGCGGTCTTTGACCCACGGTTTGAGACCCACGATGCGCCGTTTGCTGTTCTGCTTGCTGCTCACCCTCACCTCGCTTACAGCAACCGCCGCCGAACCGGCACGGCCCAAGGTCGGCCTGGTGCTGTCGGGCGGCGCGGCCCGTGGCCTGGCGCACATCGGCGTGCTCAAGGCGCTGGAGGAACAGGGTGTACGCATCGACGCCATTGCCGGCACCAGCATGGGGGCTGTAGTCGGCGGGCTGTACGCCTCGGGCTACAGTGTCGAAGAGCTGGAACACCTCGCCACCACCCTCGACTGGCAGCAGGCGCTGTCTGACAGCCCACCCCGCGAGGACGTGCCATTCCGCCGCAAGCAGGATGACCGCGATTTTCTGGTCAAGCAAAAGCTCAGTTTTCGTGACGACGGCAGCCTGGGCCTGCCGCTGGGGGTAATTCAAGGCCAGAACCTGTCGTTGCTGCTGGAAAGCAAGTTGGCGCACACCGCCGACACGCGCGACTTCGACAAGCTGCCCATCCCCTTCCGCGCCGTGGCCACCGACATCGCCAGTGGCGAAAAAGTGATATTCCGCCGCGGCCACCTGCCGCAGGTGATCCGCGCCAGCATGTCGATCCCGGCAGTGTTCGCCCCGGTCGAACTGGACGGCCGCCTGCTGGTGGACGGCGGCATGGTCGACAATATTCCGCTCGATGTGGCACGCGATATGGGGGTGGACCTGGCCATCGTGGTGGATATCGGTACGCCGCTGCGCGACCGCAAGCAGTTGCTGACCGTGGTCGATGTGCTGAACCAGTCCATCACGCTGACAACCCGGCGCAACTCGGAAGAGCAACTGGCCAGCCTGCACCGCGACGATATCCTCATCCAACCACCGCTGGCAGCCTACGGCCTGACCGACTTCGGCCGCGCGCGGGACATGATCGACGCCGGCTACCGCGCTACCCGCCTGCTCGACGCGCGCCTGGCGGCGCTGCGCCACCCAGACGCCGGCACCAGCCTGGCCGCAGCCCGGTCACCGCGCCAACGCACGCCCATCATCACCGCCATCAAAATCGAGAACGACGCCAAGGTCAGTGACGATGTGATCCGCTCGTACATTCGCCAGCCCATCAATGCCCCGCTGGAGCTTGGCCGCCTGGAGACCGACATGGGCACCCTATACGGCCTGGACTACTTCGACCGGGTGCAGTACCGCGTGGTGCACAAGGGCGATGAAAACACCCTGGTGATCAACGCCCGCGGCCGCCGCGGGGGCACCGACTACTTGCGCCTGGGCCTGAACCTGTCGGACGACCTGCGCGGCGACAGCGCCTTCAACCTGGGCGCCAGCTACCGGGTCAACGGCATCAACAGCCTGGGTGCCGAGTGGCTGACCCGCGGCCAGATCGGCGACCAGCAAGCGCTGTACAGCGAGTTCTACCAACCGCTGGATGTCGGCTCACGCTACTTCGTCGCCCCCTACCTGGACTTCGGCTCACAGAACATCGAGGCCACCCTCGACAACGACCCGGTGGCCGAGTACCGCCTGGAGCGCTACGGCTTTGGCCTGAACGTGGGCCGGCAGATCGGCAACAGCGGCGAAGTGCGCCTGGGGGTCGGCAAGGCCTGGGGCGAGGCCGAGGTGCGCATTGGCGACCAGGACTTGCCCAAGGTCAGTTTCAACGAAGGCTTCTACGAGCTGAAGTATTCGTTCGACACCCTCGACAACGTGTATTTCCCACACCATGGCGAAGACATCGGCCTGACCTTGCGCAAATACGACAAGTCGCTGGATTCCGACCAGGATTACCGGCAATGGCTGTTCAACCTCGACAAGGCCATCAGCAGCGGCCCGAACACCTTCGTGCTGGGCGGCCGCTACGGGCGCACGCTGGATGCCACCGAAGTGGTGACCTCCAGTTTCGTGCTGGGCGGGGCGCGGGAGCTGTCGGGCTTCCGCCAAGACTCGGTATCGGGCCAGAACATGAGCCTGATGCGGGTGGTCTACTACCGCCGGCTGACGCCACGGGCGTATGTGCCGCTGGACTTCCCGTTGTACATCGGCGGTTCGCTGGAGCGCGGGCGGGCGTGGAACAACGACAATGCGTTCGACAGTGGCTACATCAATGCGGCGAGTATTTTCCTCGGGCTGGAAACGCCGCTGGGCCCGTTGAATTTCACCTATGGCACCAACAGTGCGCATGAGCAGGCGGTGTACCTGAACCTGGGGCATACCTTCTAGGCATTACGTCCAGGGCCTGGGCATAGTGCCCGCCAAGCCGAGCGTGCGAGCCGGTGAAAGGCTGCAAGGCAGCCCCTGCCTCAGGATTTTTCCAGGTTGTCGAGGATCTTGGCATGCACCCGCATGCACACCTGCAGGTCGGCTTCATCCACCCCGCTGAACAGTTCGATGCGCAGCTGGTTGGCGATGGTCTCGATCTGTTCGATCAGCGGCTTGGCCGGCGGGCACAACACGATCTTCTTCGCCCGCCGGTCTTCCAGCACTGCCTGGCGGCGCACAAGCCCCTGGGCCTCCAGGCTATCGAGCAGACGCGCCAGGGTCGGGCCTTCGACACCCACACTCTGGGCCAGCTCACGCTGGGTCGGGGCGTCTTCGAAGCGGGCCAGGTGCAGCAACACCAGCCAGCGCGCCTGCGACAGATTGAGCCCGGCCAGGCGGCGATCCAGTTCGGCACGCCAACCCCGGGACATCTGGGCCAGTTGCATGCCGAAGCGGTGTTGGTTGTCGGTTAGAGGCATAGGTAACTCATCGAGTAGATCTAATTATTAGGCAGCTAACCATGCCCCGCCCCATGAGGCAAGGCTCGGCCAGGGTAACTTGGGCGAAAATCGTCAAAAAGCATGACAAAGGTCAGCAGATGGCGCATGTGCCTGCGAACAGGCGCAGGCCTACAGCTCGAACTCAGCTGCCAGTGCCGCGCGTACGCAATACAGCACCCCTTCCGGCACTCGCCCGGCAAACAGGGGGGCGATGGTCGCAACCGGCGGCAGCTCGCCCTCGCCATCGAGGAAGGCGTCCTGCACCTCCATCAGCAGGTCTTCTGGCAAGTCCAGCGCCTGGTCCAGGCTCAGCTCCTGGCGCCCCAGGGCCTCGGCCAGCAAGCTGTACACATTCTTTTCGCTGCAGTTGAGCTGCCCGGCGATTTGCGCTGGGGTCATGCCGGCGCGGGCCAGGCTGACCAGTTCATGGCGCAGGTCGAGCACCACCTTCGGCGCCTCGCTGGTGCCGCCGCTGTCGTTCAGTACCTCAAGGAATGCCTGGCCATAGCGCTCCAGTTTGCGCGCGCCCACGCCACTGACCTGGGCCATGTCGCTGAGGCTGACCGGCTGGCTGCGCAACATTTCCAGCAACGTGGAGTCGGGGAAGATGACGTAAGGCGGTACGCTGTGTTCTTCGGCCAGCTTGCGCCGCAAGGTGCGCAACGCCTCCCACAGTTCCCGCTCTTCGGCCCGCACCAGTTGGCTGGCCGGGCTGCCGCCACTGGACGACGCGCTTTTGGCAGTGATCTGCGGCTTGAGGTCACGGCGCAGTTGCAAGGTGACCTCGCCACGCAACAGAGGCCGGCAGCTGTCGGACAAGCGCAGGCCGCCGTAGCCTTCCAAGTCGATGTCGACCAGCCCGCGCGCCACCAACTGGCGGAACAGCGAACGCCATTCGGCTTCGGCCAGGCCTTTGCCCACGCCGAAGACCGAAAGCTTTTCATGGCCGAAATTGCGCACCTTTTCGGTGTCCTTGCCCAGCAACACGTCGACCAGGTGGCCCACACCATAGCGCTGGCCAGTGCGAAACACCGCCGACAGGGCTTGGCGCGCCGGCTCGGTAGCATCCCAGGTCTGGACGTTGTCGACGCAGTTGTCACAGTGCCCGCACGGCTGCTCAAGGATTTCGTCGAAGTAGGCCAGCAGCGACTGGCGGCGGCAGCGGGTTTCTTCGCACAGCGCCAGCATGGCATCGAGCTTGTGCTGCTCGATGCGTTTGTGGCGTTCGTCCCCTTCGGAGTTCTGCAGCATCTGCTTGAGCATGACCATGTCCTGCAGGCCATAAGCCATCCAGGCATCGGACGGCAGGCCGTCTCGGCCGGCACGGCCGGTTTCCTGGTAGTAGGCCTCAAGGGACTTGGGCAGGTCGAGGTGGGCCACGAAGCGTACGTTGGGTTTGTCGATACCCATGCCGAACGCAATGGTGGCGACCATGATCAGCCCCTCTTCGTTGAGGAAGCGGTGCTGGTTGGCGGCGCGTGTTTCGGCCGCCAGGCCGGCATGGTACGGCAGCGCCGGGAAGCCCTGCTGGCAAAGAAAGGCGGCGGTTTCGTCGACCTTCTTGCGCGACAGGCAGTAAACGATGCCGGCGTTGCCGCGGCGCTCGGCAAGGAACGCCATCAATTGCTTGCGCGGCGCTTCCTTGGGCACGATGCGGTAGAAGATGTTCGGCCGGTCGAAGCTCGACAAGAAGCGCTCTGCGCCCTGCAAGTGCAGGCGCTGAACGATTTCTTCGCGGGTACGCATGTCGGCGGTGGCGGTAAGGGCAATGCGCGGAACATGCGGGAACAGTTCGGCCAACTGGCCCAGTTGCAGGTATTCGGGGCGGAAGTCATGGCCCCATTGCGAAACGCAATGGGCTTCGTCGATGGCGAACAGCGAGATATCAAGGTCGCGCAGGAAGTCGAGCATGCGCGGTTGCACCAGGCGTTCGGGTGCCAGGTACAGCATTTTCACTTCGCCACGGCGCAGGCGCCCGGCCAGGTCGCGCTGCTGCTCGGCCGTGAGCGTGGAGTTCAGGGCGGCTGCGGCTACGCCCAGCTCGTCAAGCGTGGCAACCTGGTCGTCCATCAGCGCGATCAGCGGCGAGACCACCACGGTCAGGCCAGGGCGCAGCAGGCCCGGCACCTGGAAACACAACGACTTGCCGCCGCCGGTCGGCATCAGCACCAGGGCGTCGCCACCATTGGCCACGCATTCGATGATCGCTGCCTGGCGCCCTCGGAAACTGTCGTAGCCAAAGATGTCCTTGAGAACGCGCTGAGCCTGTTCGAGCATGTGCAACTCCAAATCGCCGTACCACCCTGCACACAGGCTGGACGAAAAACCCGCCCCGCACACGCCAAATGCGTAAGCGGTTTTTGCCAGGCCGCCGGTAAAACCGCACCTGGATGAAAAATCGCGGAGTATACCGCAGCACCGGCCTGCGCAGGGCACCACGGCGATAGACGTTCCTTTGCCCCGCTGCCGCCGCAAGGTGCTAGAATTCGTTATCGTTTATTCCCCAAGGTAGCCCTGTAATGTCCTTCGCCGAGCAACTGACCCGCCTGCAAGCCTTCCTCGACGCCGACGAGCTGCACGAAGAAGCGCTGGACTATGTCGCCGCCCACGGCTACCTCACCGCGCTGTCGATCAACGCCGTGCCCGAGCGCGAGTGGATCGACGCCCTGTTCGCCGAAGAGCCGCACTACAGCAGCGAAGCCCAGCGTACCGAAATCGAGGCGACCCTGGTGGCGCTCAAGGCCCACATTGCACGTCAGCTGGCCAGCGACGATGAATTCGAACTGCCCTGCGACCTCGACCTGACTGACGAGCCGGACGATTCCGACCTGCGCGGCTGGTGCATCGGTTTCATGGAAGGCGTGTTCCTGCGCGAAGAGGCCTGGTTCGAGAACGCAGAAGAGGAAGTCAGCGAAATGTTGCTGCCGATCATGGTGGGTTCGGGCCTGTTCGACGAGCAGCCGGAATTCGCCGACATCGCCAGCAACGCCAACCTGCAGGACGACATGATCGTGCAAATTCCCGAAGCGCTGACGGCCTTGTTCCTGCTGCTGCACGCACCTGACGAAAAGCCGGCGCTGCTCAAGCCACGCCACCACTAAGCCAGCTGTGCGCTACCTGCTGCTGGCCATCGGCTGGCTCAGCGTCGCACTGGGGGTGTTGGGGATATTCCTGCCGGTGTTGCCCACCACCCCGTTTCTTCTGTTGGCGGCCGCCTGCTTCGCTCGCAGCTCGCCACGCTTTCACCACTGGCTGGTCCACCACCCCAAACTGGGGCCGTGGATTCGCGACTACCTCAGTGGCGAAGGCATTCCCCTCAAAGGCAAGGTCTACGCCATTGGCCTGATGTGGGCCAGCATCGGGCTGTCCTGCTACCTGGTGCCTTTGTTCTGGGCCCGCGCGTTCATGTTGACCAGCGCCGTGCTGGTAACCCTGTATATCCTTAAGCAAAAAACCCTGCACAGGCCAAAGTGACAATAATTTGTCGCCAAATATCACTTTCGCCTAACCCGCTGAGTATTTAGCCAAATTCGTTCTGGAACCGCCTGAAGGCCTTGAGAATATGGGCTTTACCGATGTTTGACACCTCGCCAGAGCGCTGGAAAAACAAGCCCTATTAGACATTTCCGCTATTTAATGTCATTTTGATATGAATAAATCTTCTTATCTATCGCGATGAATGTACTTAGCTGTCAGGTTAAAAACCTGCAACACTATACGCGATAAATAATCGTCATTTTTTTGGCGAGAAGCAGGACCAAATTCAAGATCAGGGAGATGTACCATGCGCGTTTTGAACCCCATCACCACCGCATTACTGTTGGCCCTGGCGAGTGCCAACGTGCAGGCGATGTCGATCACCGAAGCCGTCCAAAGCGCCGTGGACTATCACCCACAGGTCAGCTCCAACCGTAACAGCAAGCTGTCGGCTGATGAGGACGTGAAATTCGCGCGTGGTGGCTACTTCCCTACCGTTGACCTGGTCGCCGGCTACGGCCGCCAGCGTTCGGACAACACCACGACCCGTGCCGCGGGTAACCACAACAAAGAAACCCTGAACTACACCCAGTCCGAGCTGCGCCTGCGGCAGATGATCTTCGACGGCTTCAACACCGCGAACGAAGTGGGCCGGACCGAAGCGGTTTCCACCTCGCGAGCCTACTACACCCAGGCGGTTGCGCAGGATGTCGCCCTGCGTGCGATCGAGGTGTACCTGGAGGTACTCAAGCGCCGTGAACTGGTGGCCCTGGCCAGGAACAACCTGCAGGCCCACCTGCGGGTCAATGACCAGATCGGCCTGCGTAACGAGCGTGGCGTTGGCAGCACGGCCGACCTTGACCAGTCCCGCGCCCGCCGCGCCCTGGCAGAAAACAACCTGGACACCGCCGAAGTAGACCTGGCCGATGCCGAGGCCAACTTCTTCAGCGTGATCGGGCGCATGCCAGACGAACTGGAAAGCCCGCCCACCATCAAGGCCGAGGTGCCTGCCACGCTTGAAGAGGCCCGTGACGGCATGCGCCAGAACAACCCCTACATCAAGTCGGCCCAGGCTGATGTGAATGCGGCCGAGCAGCAGTACGAGGTTGGCAAGTCGACCTTCTACCCACGCTTCGACGCCATTCTGGCCACCGGTGCCAACAACAACACCGGTGGCGAGAAGGGCCACAACAACAACGACTGGCAAGCCGGCGTGGAGATGAACTACAACCTGTTCCGCGGCGGCAGCGACAAGGCTCGCCTGCAATCCGACGCGCACAAAATCAACCAGGCCTTGGACATCCGCAACAACGCCCTGCGCGAGTTGACCGAAAACCTGAGCCTGGCGTGGAACGCCATGAACAACGCCAGCAAGCAGCTGCCGACCGCGCGGGAATACGCCGAAACAACCAAGCGCGTGCGCGCCGCCTACCAGGACCAGTTCGGCCTGGGCCAACGCACCCTGCTGGACGTGCTCGACAGTGAAAACGAACTGTACAACGCCGACCGTCGCTACACCGAAGTGCGCTACACCGAAGAGTACTCACGCTACCGGGTACTGGCGACCATGGGTGAATTGCTCAGCAAGCAGCGTATTTCGCTGCCGCCAGAGGCACTGGCCGCGACCGAAGTACGTACCGAGGCACGCTTGCCCGAGATGCGTTGATCAGGATTGCCGGGGCCGCTGTGCGGCCCATCGCGACGCCGCGGTAGCGGTATCGCTACACCGCGCCCGACGTAGGAGCGGGTTCACCCGCGAAGGGGTCGGGCCTGCTGGCCAATATCTTCTGGGCATTCACCGTTGCCGCCACCATCGTATTCGCGGCTAAAGCCGCTCCTACATGGGGCGGTGGTGGCCATAGATCTGCGATAGCGGTATCTCTACACCGCCCGACGTAGGAGCGGGTTCACCCGCGAAAGGGCCGGGCCTGCTGGCCAATATCTTCTGGGCTTTCACCGTTGCCACCACCACCGTATTCGCGGCTAAAGCCGCTCCTACATGGGGCGGTGGTGGGCATAGATCCGCGGTAGCGGTATCTCTACACCGCCCGACGTAGGAGCGGGTTCACCCGCGAAAGGGCCGGGCCTGCTGGCCAACATCTTCTGGGCTTTCACCGTCGCCGCCACCACCGTATTCGCGGCTAAAGCCGCTCCACAGAGATCGCCCATGCCAATGGCGGGTGCGATGGCCTGTAGGAGCGGCCTTGTGTCGCGATGGGCTGCGCAGCGGCCCCCTGCCCTCACTCGGTGCCATGATTACGCTGGAACGTCTCTTCGCCCATGGCCCTGATCTGCCCCTCTATCAAGGCCTCGAACGGTGCCAGCAGCGCATCGAAGCAGGCCGGTTGCTCCAGTGCATTCAGCGCCCCCACCACGGCCTCAATCGTCGACAACGCTCCCGCCTGCGGCGCCTTGCGCAGGCGATAGCGTGAAGCGGCCACCTGCCCCAAGGTCACCCTCGGCAACGCCTGCAGCAGCGGATTCAGGTACAGCAGCTTGCGCGCCTTGCGCCAGGTGCCGTCGGGCACGATCAGCAGCAAGGGTTGCTCATCCATTGGGCCGTAGGCTGCCAGGGGCTGCGCTTCAGCGCCTGGGAACAACAGCGCCGGGCGGTACCCCGGGCTTGCCAGCAGCGCTGGCAGATCGTCGAATACCTCCCCAACCCGCAGTTCGGCATTGCTCAGGCCTAGCGCAGCCAACCGTGCGGTATTCAGCGCGTGGGCGCTTTCACTGGGGTGCTGCAGCAAGATCACACGGGTTCGGCTGCTTAGCGCAGGGATCAGCGAGCAAAGGCAATGATCAAGCGGGCGCTGGCAGCGCTCGCAACGGGGTCTGGGCATGAGGGTCTCCTTGGCGGGGCATTTTGCCACAGAACCCAGGCCCGGCTGGCGGGCCTTGCCCTATGCCCTGGCCGCAATGCGGCCAAGGCAACCTCAACGGTTGAAGCGCTCCGCCAGGCTATGCAGGTACTCCGCCATGCGCTCGAGGTCCTGGCTGATTTCTGCCCCCTGGCGCGCTTGCCCGGCACTTTGATCGCACAGCTGGGCGATGCGCACGATTTGCTGGTTGATGTCTTCAGCCACGTGGCTTTGCTGCTCCGATGCCGTAGCCATCTGCTGGCTCATGCCGGTGATGCGGCTCACCGCCTGGGCTATGCCGCTCAACGCCGCCTGCACCGCCTCGACACTGTGCACGCTGTCACGCGAGATCTGCTCGCCACGGCTGGCGCTAGTCACTGCGCGTTCTGCCCCGGCCCGCAACGAGGCGATGATCTGGTGGATTTCCTGGGTGGAGGTGCGGGTACGCTGGGCCAACGAGCGTACCTCGTCAGCCACCACGGCAAACCCGCGGCCCTGCTCGCCGGCCCGCGCCGCTTCAATGGCGGCGTTGAGCGCCAGCAGGTTGGTTTGTTCGGCAATCGAGGTGATCACATCCACCACGCTGCCGATCGACTGGGTCTGTTCCGCCAGGGCATTCACCGCCTGGCCAATGTCATTGACTGCATCGCTCATGCTGCCCATGGCCTTCAGGCTCTGCAGCGCCAGCTCGCTGCCCTGCTGCGCCAGCTGGTCGGCATCGCCTGCGGCATGCGCCGTGCTCTGCACGTTATGCGTAACCTCCTGGATGGTTGCCGCCATCTGCGCAATGGCGGTGGCCGACTGGTCGGTCTCGCTGCGCTGGCGGTCGAGCATCTGCGCCTGCGCGCCCGACAGGTCGGAAGATTGCGCAGCGCGTGATTTTACCCCGACCCCGGCGTCTACCAGGCGCGTCAGCGCGGTTTGCAGCCGCGCTTCTTCACTGATGATGGCAAGGTCCAACTGGCCCTGCAGCCCGGGGTTGTCGCTGTAGGTCAGCGCCACCAGCGGGCTGGTGAACGCCTTGGGGTGCTCGGCCAGCGTGCGGCGGATGGCCTGGTTCTGGCGGTGCTCGACCAGGTACCAGGCTACCAGCAGTACAGCCATCAACACCCCTAGCGCGGCATAGGGTGGCAACCACAGGTAGCCCGCCGCCGACACCAGGCCGGCGCCGAGCAATGGCCAGCCCTGGCGCAGGCCATGACCCAGGCGCGCCGCCCACGATACCGGCCGGCGGCCGTCGCGCAGGCGTGCGTACAACGCCTCGGCACGGCGGATCTGCTCACGAGTGGGCACCGAACGCACCGACTCGTAGCCGCTGATCCGGCCCTGTTCGTAGACTGCCGTCACGTAGGCACTGACCCAGTAGTAATCGCCGTTTTTTGCCCGGTTCTTGACCACGCCCATCCACGGCTTGCCTTGCTTGATGGTGTCCCACATATGGCCGAACACCGCCGGCGGCATGTCTGGGTGACGCACCAGGTTGTGCGGCTGGCCCACCAGCTCGTCGTAGGTGAACCCGCTGATCGCCACGAAGGCGTCGTTGCAATACGTGATGCGGCTGTTCAAGTCGGTGGTGGAAATCAGCCGTTGTTCACTGGGGAATGTTCTTTCGTGTTCAGTGACTGGCAAATTCATGCGCATCGTTGGGCGATCCTGGCAGGATGAAAAGAAGGGAAATCATCAACGCAAGTTGATATGTAGCAGAGCGCTATAAGGTTAGCGGCACACGTGTGCAGGAATTTAGCGGCCTGCCGACAGAATGTATGAACATCCTGTTTATCAGCCCACGTTGAGCTGGCTTTTCAGCAGGTCGCGGAAGGTCTGGATCAGCGGTTCGCGGCTGCGCCCACGCCGGATGATCAACGAGAACGGTGCCTGGTAACCGAACGTCGCCGGCGACAACACGCGCAAGTCCCCTTTGTCGACCCAGGCCTGGGCGTAGTGCTCGGGCAAGTAACCGATATAGGCGCCCGAGAGAATCAGGATCAGCTGCGCCTCCATGCTCTCTACCGTGGCCGCGCTGTGCTTGAAACCATGCCGGGCCAGCTCGGCCTGGCTCCAGTAGCCGCGCCCGACCATGCGCTGCTGGGTCACCACCTGCTCGGGAATGCGCCGCTCGCTGTACAACGGGTGGCGGCTACTGCAGTACAGCCAGTGCTGCTCGCGGTACAGCGGCTGGTACAGCAGGCCACTCATGCGTGAAGAAAACGCGCCAATCGCCAGGTCCAGGCGGTTGTCCTGCACCCCCAGCTGCAGCTCGTAAGGGCTGGACACCGACAAGTGCAGGTGCACGGCCGGGTGCTCCTGGCTGTAGGCACCAATGGCTTCAGCCAGCGGCAGGGCGCGATCACCCACCGTGGAGTCGATCACCCCCAGGTTGAGGGTGCCACGCAGTTCGCCCTTAAGGGCCGCCGCGTATTGCTCGAACCCGTCCAGTTCGGCCAACAGGCGCAGGGTTTCCTGGTGGAACAGCTCACCCTTGCTGGTCAGGCTGAAACCGCCCCGGCCGCGGTGGCACAGCACGATACCCAGGGCACCCTCCAGCTGGCTCATGTAGGTGCTGATGGCCGAAGTGGACAGGTTCAGCTCACGCTGGGCGTTGGCGAAACCCTGGTGGCGCACCACGCTGATGAAGATACGCAGCAGTTTCAGGTCGGGCAAAGTCGAGGCCATGGGGCAAGGGTTCCACAGGGTGTTTGCGCGCAGTCTAACCGCTGCGCCGGGCTTTAGTTCAGAAATTCCTGAACTAAGTATTTGTCGGTAGCGATTCTTCCATGGCACTACCTTGCGCAGACTGGCCGAAATGTCCCTGCCCGCTGGCAAAAACCGAACTGGAAAGCGCGCAGCGGCACAGGTTCGAACAAACAGAACAATCGACCGACTGATGAGGCCCACCGTGGACAAGACTCTTCACCAACCACTGGGCGGCAACGAAATGCCGCGTTTCGGCGGCATCGCCACCATGCTCCGTCTCCCCCACCTGCAAAGCGCCGAAGGCCTGGACGCAGCCTTCATTGGTGTGCCGCTGGACATTGGCACCTCGCTGCGCTCCGGCACGCGCTTCGGCCCCCGGCAAATCCGCGCCGAATCGGTGATGATCCGCCCGTACAACATGGCCACCGGTGCCGCTCCGTTCGACTCGCTGTCGGTCGCCGACATAGGCGATGTGGCGATCAACACCTTCAACCTGCTGGACGCCGTGCGCATCATCGAAGAGGCCTACGACCAGATCGTCGAGCACAATGTCATTCCCCTGACCCTGGGCGGTGACCACACCATCACCTTGCCGATCCTGCGGGCGCTGCACAAGAAGCACGGCAAGATCGGCCTGGTGCACATCGACGCCCACGCCGACGTCAACGACCACATGTTCGGTGAGAAGATCGCCCACGGCACCACCTTCCGCCGGGCGGTGGAAGAAGGCCTGCTCGACTGCGAGCGCGTGGTGCAGATCGGCCTGCGCGCCCAAGGCTATACCGCAGACGACTTCAACTGGAGCCGCCGCCAGGGCTTTCGCGTGGTTCAGGCCGAAGAGTGCTGGCACAAGTCGCTGGAGCCCTTGATGGCCGAAGTGCGGGAAAAAGTCGGCGGCGGCCCGGTTTACCTGTCGTTCGACATCGACGGCATCGATCCGGCCTGGGCACCTGGCACCGGCACCCCGGAAATCGGCGGCTTGACCACCATCCAGGCAATGGAGATCATTCGCGGCTGCCACGGCCTGGACCTGATCGGTTGTGACCTTGTCGAAGTCTCCCCGCCTTATGACACCACCGGCAATACCTCGTTGCTCGGCGCCAACCTGCTGTTCGAAATGCTCTGCGTACTGCCGGGTGTAGTCCGCCGCTAATGTGGTCGGGCCACCGAGGCCCGCCAATACCACAAGACCACCGGGCGCCGTGCCAACGCCCGCGTGGCCGATCTCGCCATAATAAAGATAATCGGGAGACCCCCAATGGCCTTGGACATCATAGTTGTAATGCTTTACACCGCAGGCATGCTCGGGCTTGGCTGGTATGGCATGCGACGCGCGAAAACCCATGAAGACTACCTGGTCGCCGGGCGCAACCTGGGCCCGATGTTGTACATGGGCACCATGGCCACCACCGTGCTGGGTGGCGCCTCCACCGTGGGTACCGTGCGCCTGGGCTACGTTCACGGCATTTCCGGCTTCTGGCTGTGTGCCGCGCTGGGCCTGGGCATCATCGCCATCAACCTGTTCCTGGCCAAGCCGCTGCTACGCCTGCGCATCTTCACCGTGACCCAGGTGCTGGAACAGCGCTACAACCCGACCGCGCGCCAGGCCAGCGCGGTGATCATGCTGGCGTACGCGCTGATGATCGGCGTGACGTCCACCCTGGCCATGGCCACCGTGCTGCAAGTGCTGCTGGACCTGCCGTTCTGGGCCTCGCTGCTGCTGGGCGGGGGTGTGGTGGTGGTGTACTCGACCATTGGCGGCATGTGGTCGCTGACCCTAACCGATATCGTGCAGTTCGTGATCAAGACCGTGGGCCTGATGTTCATCCTGTTGCCCGTGTGCCTGTACAAGGCCGGCGGCTGGGACACCCTGGTGGCCAAGTTGCCGGC
Organism: Pseudomonas sp. CJQ_9; assembly: GCF_043106615.1. Taxonomy (NCBI): domain Bacteria; kingdom Pseudomonadati; phylum Pseudomonadota; class Gammaproteobacteria; order Pseudomonadales; family Pseudomonadaceae; genus Pseudomonas; species Pseudomonas sp. CJQ_9. The sequence goes on from NZ_JBICMS010000102.1 coordinate 59,796, forward strand.
GCCCAGCTTCCAGCTGACCACCATCGGTTGGGATACCATCATCACCTACTTCCTGATCTACTTCTTCGGCATCCTGATTGGCCAGGATATCTGGCAGCGGGTCTTCACCGCCCGTGACGAAAAGGTCTGCCAGCGTGCCGGTACCACTGCCGGGGTGTATTGCGTGCTGTATGGCCTGGCCTGTGCCGTGATCGGCATGGCCGCCCATGTGCTGATGCCCGACCTGGCCAACCCGAACAATGCCTTTGCCGAAATGATCAAGACCACACTGCCTGATGGCATCCGCGGCCTGCTGATGGCAGCGGCGCTGGCGGCCATGATGTCGACCGCCAGCGCAGGCCTGCTGGCGGCCTCGACCACCATCACCGAAGACCTGTTGCCCAAGCTGCGTGGCGGCAAGCAGTCCAGCCTGGGTATCAGCCGCCTGTTCACTTTGCTGACCGGTTTGGTGGTGTTGGGTATCGCGTTGATGGTGAACGACGTGATCAGCGCCCTGACCCTGGCTTACAACCTGCTGGTGGGCGGCATGCTGATTCCGCTGATTGGCGCCATTTTCTGGAAACGCGCCACCACCGCTGGCGCCATCGCCAGCATGTCGCTGGGCTTTGCGACTGCCCTGTTGTTCATGTTCAAGGACGGGCTGGAGGCGAATACGCCGATCTACTACAGCCTCGCCATTGGCCTGGTGAGCTTTGTAGTGGTGAGCCTGCTGTCGCGTAAACCGCTGGCAGCGGTCAAGCTGGCCTGACCTTCGGCCTGTACTGCCCCTATCGCTGGCGAGCTCCATGGCCAGCGATGGGCCCAGAGCAGCCGAGCCAATTGCCCAGACACAAAAAGGCCGCAGCCCCCACCCAGGTGCTGCGGCCTTTGCTTGTATCAGCGACGACGCGGTTGGCGCTTGCGCTGCTCTTCATCAGTCGGGATCGGCACCGGCTGCAAGGGTGGTGGAATCAGCCCCAAGGCGACCGCCAGGTCGTGGAGCCAGTTGAACAGTGGTTTATTCATAATGCCCCCTTGACGGGTCAGCCTCACGGCGAATCAATCCTGCAATGTTTCATACAGATCATAGCCCGATGTCCTGTATTACGCATGCCTCTGCTCTTACAGATAGGGGCCATTCTGACCCGGATCAAGCCATAGCGGCGCATTCCGACGACTGGTTAATCGTTTCGCTTTGTTGCAAGTCGATCCACTACCCCACCCACTTGCGCAGTTGCTGCTTAACCCAAGGTTCGGCACTCACCAGAACCACCCCCAGCAGCACCATCAACGCACCGCCCACGAAATTCGCGGTCAGTGGCTCGTTCAGCAGCAAGACCCCAAAAGTTACGCCGAACAAAGGGGTGATGAAGGAAAACACCGCCAGGTTCGATGCCAGGTATTTGCGCAGTAGCCAGAACCAGGTCAGGTAGCTGACGAACGACACTACAACCCCCTGGAACAGCACGCTACCCATGGCCAAAGGCGTGAGCGACACCTCGCCGATCTGCCCGCTGAGCAGGGCAATCAGCAACAATCCGGCAAACCCCACCGCCAGTTGATAGAACAAGGTCAGGGTCGCCGGGGCTTCCGACAGGCGTGAGCAGCGCACCACCACCGTGGTGGCGCCCCAGGCCAGCCCGGCGATCACGCCAAACGCGTCGCCCAGCAAGGTGCGGGCATCCATGTGCTCGAACGACATGCCTCCGGCAAAGGCCATGGCAATGCCACCGAAGGCCAGCAGGATGCCAAGCCATTGCAACAGGCGCAGCCGCTCACTGGCCAGGCGCAGGTGCAACCCCAACGCGGTGAAGACTGGCGCCGTATAAAGAAACACCGACATGTGCGCCGCCGAGGTCAGCTTCAGGCCCTCGGCAATGAACAGGAACTCGATACCGAACAAAGCACCCGCGACCAACCCGGGGCGCCAGGTGCCACCGACCTGCTCCCAGCTGCCACGCCAACACAGCATCAGGCCGACCAACACTGCGGCGATACCGTTACGCAATGCCGCCTGCATCACCGGGGCGATATCCACGGCGGCGGTCTTGATCAGCACCTGCTGGCAGCCCCAGATCAGGCACAGGCCCAGCATGACCTGGAAGGCAAAGGCGTCTGGGTTCTTGCGGGCCGCAGTCATGGGCGGGCCTCTGAGGTGAACGTAGGCATGGGCAGCAACTCGGCAGCGTTCAGAAGCTACCGATTATCGGGTTTTCATGGCCACCCATGCCAGCCTCAAAACGACCTCAAGCGATCTGCGCTTTCGCGGACACCTGTTCAAAGGTGGTCTCGTCCAGCGCATCCTCCTGCTCATCCAGCACCTGGCGCGGGTGCTCGAAGCCAGGGATGCTGCTGTCGATCAGGCTCATCAAACGCGAGCCGCGCTCGGTCAGCACAAAGTTTTCGCCGTTGCCGCCGTCTTCTACGGGCCGGCTTTCGATATAGCCACGCTCGAACAGGAGCTTTTCATATTCACAGGCACGGGTTTTCAAGTGATCCAGGTCACCCACCGGCTCACCCTTGGCGGCCAGCGCGGCAGCGTGCTGCTCGGCGTAGGGGCGTGGCGTGACGCTGTGACCGGCGCCGTTCTGCACCTCGTGCAGCAAGCGTTCGATCAGGTCCCAGTCGTAGGTGTTGCTCATGGCTACGGGCTCCTGCTGTGGACGAAAGGGGTACAACAGTGGGACTCATCAGGTTGCCGTGCGTTCCGAGAAAGCTCAGCGCTGTCGTCGTTTCGCGTGCATGTACTGGCGCAGTAACTGGTTTATGCGAGTCTGGTAGCCGCTACCCTGCTCTTTGAACCAGGCGAGAACATCAGCGTCCAGCCGAATGGTCACCGCCTGTTTGGCGGGTACGTGCAGCTCGGCCTGGCGGAAAAACGCCTGGTCCAATTCCGGGATATCGGTTGTGTCGATGTCCTTGTCGTCCTGTCGGGCCAGTCGGGCCAGTCGGCCCCAGTCAGTTTTCGATGATTCGGTCATAATGCCTGGCCTCCCACTTGTCAGCATGGGGTGGTTGAACATTTCAGGAACGTCGGCGAAGTCGATGCCGTGCTTGCGGATATTGATCTGGTTCTTGGCTTCGTCCCATTCAAAGAACATAGGCCGACCTGTATTTACAGATGTACATACAACCCCCCCCTCTTTTCCTCTGAGACTAGAGCAGTGTAGCACGCTGTTCAACGCCGCACAGGCGGTTTAAGGTCATTTCAGAAGCGGACTACGCCATCATGGAAACGATCCACCGATCGCAAGCCATGAACTTCCAAGGACGCCAAGGTCTCCACCGCGCATAGCCACCGCTGGAGGTAGAAAGGATGAAACCGCTGCTACCCATTGTTTGCGCCACCGCCCTGACCTGCGCCCTGCCCACCTGGGCCTGCACACCGGAAGAAGCGACGCAGAAACGTGAAGAGCTGGCCGGGCTGGTTACCCAATTGACCGAACAGAACCCGCAAAAGGCCAAGGAAATCAATGAAGAGCTGCAGGGGATGGACCTGGGGACGGCGAGCAAGGACTTGCCCGACAAGTGTCAGCTGATTGACCAGCGGATCAAGGAGTTGAAGGTAGCGGAGCAGAAGGCTGAGTGATGGGGTGTTTCCAATGGCCCTATCGCTGGCAAGCCGGCGCCCAAAGGTTTCACACATGCTGAATACTGTGTGAGCCCTGTGGGAGCTGGCTTGCCAGGGTTAGGGCCATTGAGCGCTATTTATTCGGCAGCAGGCTTACGCTTCTTCAGCGGCGCCAGGCCATCGGCGCTGGCCAGTGGCGCGTTGGCCTTGGGCTTGGCGGTAGGCTTGCGCTTGGCGGGCGCCTTCTTGTCGCCGGATTTTTTCTCGATCTTTTTCTTCTTGCTCCCGGCCGCCTTGCCCGAGGCCTTGACCTTCTTCGGCCCGTTGTAGGTGCCCTTCACTTCCTTGATGACGCGGCGCTCGAACTGCTGCTTGAGGTAGCGCTCGATGCTGGACATCAAGTTCCAGTCATTGTGGGTGATCAGCGAGATTGCCAACCCTTCACCACCGGCACGCCCGGTACGGCCCACGCGGTGCACGTACTCGTCGCCGCTGCGCGGCATGTCGAAGTTGATCACCAGATCGAGACCGTCGATGTCCAGGCCACGGGCCGCAACGTCGGTGGCCACCAGCACCTTGGAGCTGCCCTGCTTGAAGCGTTCGATGGCCAGCTTGCGGTCCTTCTGGTCCTTCTCGCCGTGCAGTACGAAGGCCTTCACATCCTTGGCCACCAGGTGGCCGTAGATACGGTCGGCCAGGGCGCGGGTATTGGTGAAGATGATTGCCTTGTCGAAGGTTTCATTGGCCAGCAGCCACTGCACGATCTGCTCTTTGTGCTGATCGTGGTCGGCCATGATGATCTGCTGGCGAGTGCCTTCGGCCAGCTGCGAGACACTGTTGAGCATCAGGTGCTCCGGGTCTTTCAGCACCTTGCCGATGATGTCGCGCAGGGCCGCACCGCCAGTGGTGGCCGAGAACAGCAGGGTCTGCTCACGGTTCTCGCACTCCTTGCACAGGCGCTCCATGTCTTCGGCGAAGCCCATGTCGAGCATGCGGTCGGCTTCATCGAGGATCAGCACCTGCACGTGGGACAGGTCGAGGTTGCCGGCATTGAGTTGCTCAAGCAAACGGCCCGGGGTGCCGATCAGCACGTCCGGCACCTTGCGCAGCATGGCGGCCTGCTCCTTGAAGTCTTCACCGCCGGTGACCAGGCCCGCCTTGATGTAGGTGAACTGCGAGAACAGCTGCACCTGCTTCAGGGTTTGCTGAGCCAGTTCGCGGGTCGGCAGCAGGATCAGCGAACGGATCTCGACGCGCCCGCCTTTCAGGTCGACCAGGCGGTTGAGCAGCGGCAGCACGAAAGCTGCCGTCTTGCCGCTGCCGGTCTGCGCGGTCACGCGCAGGTCACGCCCTTGCAGGGCCAAGGGGATGGCCGCGGCCTGCACCGGGGTTGGCTCGACAAATTTAAGCTCGGCCACGGCTTTAAGCAGGCGTTCATGCAGGGCGAATTGGGAGAACACGGAGGTAACCTCAGGCAAGTGCGGGAAATTCAGTTGCATAGGGTAACGTTTTCTGCCGCCTTAGCCGAATTTCTTTTGGCAACTTTGTCGCCATCCGCGCTCTAATGGCACCTCGTTTCGCAACAAGACTGTATGCAAGCCCATGGATATCCAACAAATCTGGCGTGACTCCCTCGACCTGTGGGGCACCCTCGACCAACACCCCATGCTGCACGCGGCCATCGGCCTGGCGGTGCTACTGCTCATCTCCCTGGTCATCGGCCGCCTGGCACGCTTCCTGATGCTGCACGGCGCGCGCCTGCTGGCACGCCAGCCGGCACTCAAGTGGCTGGACGACCTGCGTCACAACAAGGTCTTCCACCGCCTGGCGCAGACCACCCCGTCACTGGTGGTGCAGTTTGGCCTGAAACTGGTACCGGAGCTGTCCGATACCGCCCAGCACTTCCTGAGTAACGTCGCCCTGGCGTTCACCCTGCTGTTCATGACCATGGCGCTGTCGTGCCTGCTGGATGCCCTGCTCGACATCTATGCGCGCACCGAGCACGCCCGCACCCGCTCGATCAAGGGTTATGTGCAGCTGGCCAAGATGATGCTGTGGATCTTCGCTTCGATCGTCATCGTCGCCACCCTGATCGACCGCTCGCCCCTGCTGCTGCTGTCGGGCCTGGGCGCCATGTCGGCGGTGCTGCTGTTGGTCTACAAGGACACCCTGCTGTCGTTCGTCGCCAGCGTGCAGTTGACCAGCAACGACATGCTGCATGTCGGTGACTGGATCGAAATGCCCCAGGTTGGCGCCGATGGCGACGTGGTGGACATTACCCTGCATACGGTGAAGGTGCAGAACTTCGACAAGACCATTGTCTCCGTGCCCACCTGGCGCCTGATGAGCGAGTCGTTCCGCAACTACCGCGGCATGCAGCAATCCGGCGGCCGGCGGATCAAGCGCAGCCTGTTCATCGACGCCGCAGGGGTACGCTTCCTCACCCGCGAGGAGGAACAGCGCCTGTCCCAGGTCAGCCTGCTGGGCGACTACCTGGCAGGCAAACGCCAGGAGCTGCAAAGCTGGAACGAAGCGCTGGGCCCGGTGGCCGAACTGTCGGCCAACCGGCGCAAGCTGACCAATATCGGCACCTTCCGCGCGTTTGCCCTGGCCTACCTGAAAAACCACCCCAATGTGCACCCGAACATGACCTGCATGGTGCGGCAGATGCAGACCACCGCCGAAGGCGTGCCGCTGGAAATCTACTGCTTTACCACCACCACGGTGTGGGCGGACTACGAGCGCATCCAGGGGGATATCTTCGATTACTTGCTGGCGGTATTGCCGGAATTCGGCTTGAGCCTGTATCAGCAGCCGAGTGGCAACGACATGCGCGTGGGGTTGAGCGGGCGTGTGATGCAAGAGCTTGTGCCGCGTCGGCTGGAAGAGATGAGCGAGGCTTGAGATTGCGGGGGCTGCTGTTCAAGAGAGCGGCTGGAGAATAAAGCCGATCCCCTGCAAGCCGGACTTCCCCAGGAAAAGTGAAGACCTCAAGCATTCGCGGTCCCTGTGGGAGCGGGCATGCCCGCGAAGAGGCCGGGCTTGCTGGCCAGTATCTTCCGGCATTCCCCGTTACAGCCACCACCGCATTCGCGGGTAAACCCGCTCCTACACTGGCGGTGATGGTCACATATCGGTGGCTCTACCCTGCCCGTTGTAGCAGCGGGTTCACCCGCGAAGAGGCCGGGCCTGCTGGCCAGTATCTTCCGGCATTCCCCGTTACAGCCACCAC
>NZ_JBICMS010000103.1:0-111942 GCF_043106615.1 Pseudomonas sp. CJQ_9
TGATAAAAGCACCTGGACGTTGAAATTCCCGACAGCCCTGAATCTGGAGCTGATCCTGAACGACGTAACAACTGGCTGGGTAGCCTGTCGCTGCGGCATTCCATTGAATGATAAATGGAGCAAAGCGGTACGTACCTTCGAAGTACATGACGGCGTCACCGGCGACCCGCTGCCAGGCTCACCGTTGTCATTGAGTTTTGGTGATCAGGATACACAGGACAAGTGGCCGGCGTTGATCCAAGAAAAACTAAAGGCCAGCGGGCTGGATGCCTACCTGCGCCTGGGAACTGCAACAGCGGTTGATGGAAACATTACTGCAGAAGGCACAGTCGATTTCTGGCGGCTCGATAAGCCACTGCGCGTTTTCATTGGTGGGTTTGAAGAAACCGAAAAAGCAGCGACATGGTCGTGTGCCCTGCGCGACGCCAGCGGTGCTGACGCAACGCTGGCACAGGCTATTGAGGCATTCATCCAGCCACCGGAAGGCGGCGTCGGCGAGCGGAGCGTGCCCTGCGTGCTGCGTGATAAGCGCACCCAACACGTCATTCGCACGTGGCACTGCGAGTTCACGTACACCGCCCAAGATAACCTGCTCGCTCGCATCGAAGCTCTCGCCAACAGTATCGAATCCAACATCCAGGTCAGGCATGTGATACATGACTATGGCAAGGCGCTGAATTCTAAAAGCGACAAGGAAGCCTGGGCATTACAATTGCCAACGGCCCTTGGGCTGGAAATTACCTTGGGTGATGCACCGCCTCTTTGGTTCCCCTGCCACTCGGGCATTCCGTTGAATGACAAGTGGGGCAAGGCAGTACGTACATTCATTGTACATGACGGCACTACCGGCCAACCATTAGCGGGGTCGCCGCTCTCGTTCAGCTTCGGCGATCAGAACACTAAGGATAAATGGCCTGCCCTGGTTCAGGCAAAACTCAAAGCCAGCGGTCTGGATGCCAACCTACGCTTGGGCACTGAGACCGCGGTCGATGGGGACATCACCGAGGAGGGGACGGTCGATTTCTGGCGGCTCGATGAGCCACTTCGCATCTTCATCGGCGGGTTCGAAGAAACAGACAAGGCAGCCGTATGGTCCAGCGCGCTGTCACTGCCTGATGGTGGCGCGGCCACGTTTGCACAGGTGATGAAAGCGTTTGTCCAACCACCTGAAGGTGGGGTTGGCAACCGGCGCGTCGAGTTCATCGTGCGCGACAAGAGGAGCCATCAGCAGGTACACCGTTGGCTAGACGATCTGGAATTCACTGTTGAAGACAACCCATCGGCCCGTATCGATGCACTGGTAAATAGCATTAATTCCAACATGCCTTTCCCGCATCAGATCCATAGCTCTGGACGAAAAGATCGATCAGAGGACCGGGAAACCTGGACGCTTTCGCTTGCGGCGGTTTTGCAGTTGGAGCTGACAGTCTCTTCAATCTACGTGTCAGACGGAGTAACAGATTTCTGGGCTGCTGGGGTCGGGTCTGATCTAGATAACGATCTGCTCCCCGAGATGATTGGCTTCGAAACCGACCACATCGGCGGTAGCGGGCATGTCTGGCGAAGCCCCGGCTACCTCTTGGCAGACCGGGATCTGGCCGTTGGCGAACAATTGAAGGCCTGGGTGATCAGCGAACAGGACGGCCAGGTTGTCAAATCAGTCGGCTGGGAGGCAGACGCGAGTACCTGCAAACAATCAAACTGGCCGGCAGCCTTTCTCAAGGCCATCAACGCTGCGCCGGATGTAGCTGACGGGGGCAAAGTGTTGTGCGCAGGCTTTCTGCAAGACGCCGGTGGCCTCGGAGTGGCCGATGCTGGCAGCCCAACTTCGGAGGCGTTTCGTGAGCTAGGCGCAACAGCCAAGGCCAGCCTCAACAGGCTATGGTGCTATGGTGAGGATTGCCGCTTGTTCAGCAATGCCCCCTTCAAGGCCAATCAGGTGATCGCCGCGCGGGTGCCGGAGATGCCTGTGCCGCAGGGGGAAACCATTGCTATTCAGGTACGCGACAGAACCACCCAGTACTTGTACGAGACTCACCTGTTCACCCCCCTGCCCAGCCACAGCACCGACTGGGCGAAAAAACTGTGCGAGTCGGTCAACGCCGCGCATGCCGAGAATGGCCTGTTGCGCGCGGGCGTCAGGCACAGTGATGGCATCACTGTGAAGCCCGCCGATACAAAAAATGCGCTATGGATTCCACAGTTCTCATCCCTGTCGGTAGAAGTTGACTCCCTGACGTGGCGCAAACATCGTTCGGTAAGTGCCTCCAGTGCCAAAGCGGGTGATGTAATACAACTCATCGTGCATGACACTTTTTCCGGCGTAAACCTGCCTGGTTCGCCGTTTGACTATACCGTAAAAAAAGGGGAAACCGGTGCCAACCAATGGCTCGCTGCCTTGGCCGAAGCGCTTAAAGAAGCCCCAATCGGCAAGTATGTACGCGCCGCTAACGCCACTTCGCCAGACCAGGCGCCAACTTCAAATGACTGTGTATTCTGGGCATTAACGCTACCGGTAAAAATATTCATCGTCGGCATGCCGGGATTGATTGAGCAAAACGAGCGCGCACTGGCCACAGCCGAAGGCCGCCTTCTGACGTTTGCCGACTTATATAAAGATTACAAAAGCGGATTGCGCGTGACACTCACTGAGAAGTTGGGCGGTCGGGTTCTCGAGACGTGCGAGTGGACCCCCGTCTCAACCGACATTCCCGAAGCGGACTGGTACTCGAGCTTAACCAATGCGCTGTCGGCCCTGTGCGTCTCGACACCGTTCCTGACCTGGGGAGCAAAAGCGGAAAGCGCTGTGCCAGCCGCCTCTGGGGACTGCACGCTGTGGCTACCAAAGCATGCTGATTATGCCTGTATTGTCCAGCCACCGAGCACAGGTTATCCGCCTCCTGTAAAAGCGCCACCCGCCCTGCAAGCCGAGATGGTTTTCTTGAAGGATAAACTCACCTGCGAAGAAGCCGTTATCTATACGGCAACTATTTACAACCATCACTCATACAAAACGGATCCAACACAAATAGCCACTCTCGTCTCCTGGGGAGGAGACGTTCTCAGCCAAAGTGACAAGCAAGCGCTAGAGACGCACATGATCGATCCCACACATTTCATACCAGATCCCTTTGGTAGGCGAGCGGGTATAATTGACGACGTAAAAACCGACAAATTAAACCATGATTTTTACAGAGGAGTGGCACACGGCCTAGCTCAAAAGAGAATGGGAAGCGCCAACTTATCTGCCTTGCTGGCGTCCCGCATGGCAAGGCCCGATGTATTGTCAACACCAGCCAATGTGTGGCAGTTGGACTTACCTGCCGATCACTGGTTAGACTGCTTGTCGATGACGGAAGCGCGTGCTGAGTTTGCGGTTCGCACTCAACACAGTTCGGATCTGCTCCGCGTGGTGAAATCAATATTGAAACAGCGCGAAGCCAAAAAGTATAGTTCAGCAATAGACGACCCTTCGATGGCTGCTGGATTGCAGGCATTGAAAGAAGCCTCCCTGTTGCAAGAGACCGCGGATGAGATCAGAAAAGTCACCGATGAAGACGCACCACGCGAGGCGCAGCAATGGTTCAACAACATTGACGGATATAGGCCCGATCGTTGGCACATAGACAACATCTATGACTTTGTTAGAACCCGACTCGGTAAACGGGGCCTGCCTGAATTCTTGGCACTTAGGATCGCAACCCAAGCGCAGGAAGAGGTCAAAAAACGACATGCAAATGGTGAAGACGACAACACTATCGCACGGCCCTATATGGAAGCCGCATTACTTCATATTGATGCTTATAAACTCGAGCAACTCAGAGCGCTACTGGCTGATCCGGCAATAGCGCATGCGGTGCGCCAAGAAGACCTGGATCAACTTGGTAAACATCTACGCGAGTACCCGTTTACCTACGCCTGTACCTTGCAGCTACAACTGACCACCGAAGCCTACAAACAAGGTATTCGGTTCGTGTCTTATGCTTCGGACTTCTCACCTCGAACCGTTGCGCTATCCCCCACGCTAACCCTTGGCAAAAAGGGTCGGCGCACTGGCGGAATCGGTTTACATGTACCGCCAACGCTAAAACTCCCGAGCGCGTTTAACGTCTGTAGCGCAAGTTACGTGAGCAAGGCCAGTATTGACCAAGCTTGCGATTCTTCGCTGCATATCCATCCACCGTTTACAGGTGCCCCGTTCTCCCCCAAGGACACGCTATGCGCCGACTACGCCGCCACGCTCGGCTCTGAAGTTTATGACGTTAGTGGCGCCACCGAAAACGGTGTCGACCCGAAAACCGGCCTATTCCACGCCCACTACCCCGTCGGCGTCATCCGCGGCCTGGAAGGCAAAGGCCCGGAAGTCGACCTGACCCTGCACTACAGCGCAACCCGCGCCAACGAAGGCGCCCTGGGCGATGGCTGGGCATTGCGCTTCAGTTCATACGACAACCGAATGCACCGCCTGACCCTCAGCAACGGCCAGACCGTTACCTTGACCGCCGAAAACGTCGATGCGGCGATGGGCGAAAAGCGCCTGGCAATCAATGGCATCACCCTCACTGGCGCCAAGGGTGGGTTCGATTCGCTCACAGAGCTAACGGTAGTGTTTCCCACTGGACGGTCCGAAACCTTGGCCAAGCCTGATCCTCACGACGATCAAGAGCCCAGTGAGCATTACAAAACGGCGCTGGTTGAGAAGCTGGAACACATCAAGGCCAACCTCGACCAATGGCTTAAAGAAAGCGGGATTACCACAGAGCAGACCAACGACTATAAAGCCAAAATAGAAGGTATCGAGAAGATGCAAAAGGATATGAAGCGCAAAGCTTTGATCCTGGTGCCTTCGAGCATCAAATCCCCGCTCGGGGGCATACTCACACTGAATTGGGCAGGCAAGAACGGACACGTGCGGCTGAATTCTATCGCCGATGGTAAAACTACCTTGCTCAGCGCCACCCATGAGGAGCCGGTTGCGGTCGGTACCTACAGCAGCACCTTCACAGTCTGGCCTGATAGCGATGAAGCCTATGACGTCACGCTCGCCATCGAGGACTGCCTGCTGACCCATCTGAGTCGCAAGGGCAAGAATGAAGCTAGCCCGGTACAGTCGGTGATGTTTGGCTACGAAGGCGACGCTGTGCTCGACCGGGTGCTCTGCTCTGTGGCCGAAGAAGACGGATCGCTGGAGGTGGTGGGCTACGTGCCTCAATGGCACGCCTGGGAGCTTGATGACGGTGCCATCCCGCTGCCGAGGGTTGGCCGGCATACCCTGGTACCAGGCGCCGGGCAGCAGGCCATCAGCCATACCTGGCAGTGGTTTGGTCGGCTTGATCAATTGCACAAAGAGGGCGATACCTACGCCGCCATCTGCATGGTGGACAACGGCGGTAGCTGGCATGGCCCATTCACCCGTCGTAGCTGGACTCTGCGCAACGGCCTCGTGGTCGAAAGCCAGGTGGTCAAAGAAGTGCCTGAGGTGGCCCGTGAGACAACGACCATGGTCTACCCGGACTCGATCAGCAATGCCGTTCCTGCCGTGCGCTATCGCCTGGCGACCCAGCCGGTGAGCACAACGGTGGTCACCGAGGACCTGCGCCCAGAGCGCGTGGGTGATACCCACGCCGAAGATACCTCCAGTTCGTCCGCTCAGGAGAGCCAGTCATGAACGACACCAACGCAAACGCCAGTCAAGCCACAGCCGCGCCAAAATCGTCCAGTGAAACCACCCGTTTCACCTATGACCTGAACAATGGACTGCTGCTTAAGACCGTAAGCGATGATGGGCAGGTCACGCATTTTTGCTACTACGGTGCAGATGGCAAGGACAATGACCTGCCCGACCTCAAGCCGTTACTGGGCACGTTCAAACTGGAGAAGGATGACGCACCGTTGCCTGAAAAGCTTCTTTCCTGCCCGAAAGTCGCTGACACGAATTCAACGCCACTTCTGGCCCAGTGCAGCTATGTTGAATTTCCGGACAAAAGTATATCGGAAATCAGCATAACCCTGTTTGCGTACGCGGAGGATCACAAGAACGACGCTGGCGCGTTGATACCCAATACGGTCATCGCACTGAAAGGCGTAGCGGTGGACACTTCAAAATCTCCGTGGGTTATAACCAAGGCAGCAGATCGCGGCGGAATTATTGTCGACTTGCAACAGATGGACCAGACCCAAGCGGATAAAACGACCATAACTAAAACCACTTCGACCCGCTGGTACAAGAACAATCAGGTCCGGCAGACTCGATTGCTCAGCGAGCTTGCAGTATTTGACAGCAACGCTGCCACCCTAGCCTCGAAAACCACCACTCCCTTGAAAGTGGCCCAGCTGGAGCTTACCGCTACCGTTGAGCAACACATTCGTTCCGCACGCAGTGGTCGGGTGCTGCGCGAATCCGTGCAAGATGAACTGGGCAGACCTGATACGATCATTTCCTACACCTACGATGCCCGCGGCCGACAACTGGCCAGCACCACCACCGCCTGGGAAGAAAAGCGTTTCGAAACCGGCGACTCTGCCTCAGAAGAAATGACCTCTCACCGCCAAACCTGGCTCGATCACGGCAATGGCTCCTGGGTATCCAGCGTCGGCCCCGATGGCCGCGTGGGGCGGACCTTGCTGGATGGACTGCAGCGCCCAGTGCGAAGAGAGTTGCAACGATGCCTAGGTGACGACTCAGCGGCGAATTTTGTGTGCATTGAGAAGTTCACCTACGGCACCGATGGTGAGGTGCTCGAACAATGCCTATACGACTTCCTCCCCGGCGGCTTGTGCGTGCAGCACAACGGCATGCGCTTGCCGCATAACCTACGTGATTGGTTCTGGCAAGCCGAAGCAGAGGACTCACTGACCGAGTTGGAAGGTGCACAACAACGGCGCAGCGAGAGCATTATCGGAACCCCATTACATGGACCACTGCACAGCCAAGAGAAGATGCACAAAACCTACGCTGACGGCCAGGTTTCGATTCGGCTTACTCAAAAAAGCTGGAATAACCAACTCAAGCAACTGGATGAAATTGGTTTGAGTTGCGAACAGCATATCAACGCTAACGGACAGACTGACCGGGTCACGGAGAAGGTTGGCGAAAACGCGCGTGAATGGACCCATGAATATGACGAATTGGGTCGTCGAACCCAGACCACCGCGCCGGATGGCTCGGTGGTGACTTCCACGTTCAAAGGGTTAAGCAACACGCCAGTCAACATGAGCATCAAATGCCCGAATGGCGAAGTCAAACAGCTCGGCAAGCAGACCTTGGGGAGGATCGGTGGAAACGCCGACGAAGTACTCTCACGAACGGTCGGTAGCAACGATTCCGCGCCAACAGTCAAGTTTCCTGGTAACGGGTATGTTCGCCCTGACGGCACCAAGGTATGGAGCGAGAGCAGCCCTGACGGCACCTCAGTCTACTGGTATACGCAGGGAGACAAACCAAGGTCAGCAAAGATCGAAATTGCCTCATTCGCCTACAACGGGATTACCCAGGCAATTACGGCCATGGGGCCTGTGGAAACCAACCTGCAGAGCCGTGTCAGTACCGCGAGCCTGTCGCCTCGTTTGCTGGGCCGCTTACTGACCACCCGCGTGATACAAGGTACAAGCCAGAGCGAGCAAGTCCAGCAGACGCTGCGCGGCGAGGTCACAGCCATGCAGTATGCGTCCGGCGTGTGCTGCCGGAGCTGGGATGATCCACAAAACCGACGCATTCGGGTGCGCCGCGATCGATTCGATTATCGATACCAGTACGCTACGCTGGGCGGCCTTGAGCAACTGCAAGTCCAAGACAGGCGTAGCGGCCGGCACCTGACGGTGGCCTTTGATCACGATGACTATGGACGCGAAATTGAACGCAAGTACATTCTGGACGGCCAGCTCAAGAGCCGTTATGTACAACACTGGTCCGTGACTGGGCAACTATTGACCAAACGGTGGTACCGCAACGGGGAGACCAAACCGACCCGAACAGAAGACTTCACCTATGCCACCAATCGCAACGAATTACTGCACTGGAGCGTGACTGCCAAGCAGGGTTTCGAGATTCTCGATGCGGGCAGCAAGGCCATTAGCGAACAGGACTACACCTATGATGTGCTCGGCAATGTGCTGTCCTGCACGACCACCTACCTGGACGGTACGCACGAGGCACGCAACTATGATTATGCTAACTCAACTCAACCTACCCGGCGCACCAGTTATAGCCTGACCCACACGGCCAATGCAGCGGAACCCAGCAAACCTACAACGTGGAATTACAGCCACGACAAAAATGGAAGCCTGACAACCGATACCTCTGAGCGCTCTCTGACCTACAACGCTGAAGGTCAACTACGATCCGTGAGCACGAGCGCGAAAGTCAAGCCCCTTTCAACTTACGAGTATGATCAGGTTGGGCGCCTGGCAGCGCAATGGGACGAAACCGATCAGACGCGACGCATCTTGAACTACAATGGCGATAATCTATGCGGTGAGCTCTGGCTTGACGCGCAAGGTCACCCGCTGAAAGAAGTCAGATACGATGAAGAAGCTGGGTTGGTCGTGCAGTGTCGTGACCTTCAAAGCAACGACCTCAGTATCTATTTTGTGCTAACCGACCCACAGAATGGTGCGCGAGAAGAGTATTCGCTCGATGCAAACGGCAACTGGCAGGCCATGTCGGTCGGTTTCACCCCTTGGGGTGAAGCCCCCTTAGAAGTCCTGAAAAACCTCAATGGCGGCCTGGGCTACAACAGCCAGCGGATAGACCCGGTCACAGGCATCTATCACCTTGGCAATGGGTATCGCCTATATGACCCTCGCCACCAGGCGTTCTACCAGAGTGACAGCCTAAGCCCCTTCGGCGAAGGTGGTTTGAACGACATGGCCTATTGCGCAGGGCATGATCCGGTCAACTGGCACGACCCGAGTGGTCACATCATGGTCAACCGTCGCGAGGAGGCCGCGAACCTGGCATCGCTCGACGACATGATCAGGGACACCGTTCCGCCCTACCACGAACCTGCAGCTTGGTGGGAGTGGCTGGTTATCGCCGGCATCTTTGTACTAGGGGTCATCGGCGCCGCATTGACAGGAGGCATGCTCGGGCTTCTATTTCTAGCAGTTGGAACATTGGCGTTCGGACTAGGTGCTGCTGAATTAGCATTGCGGCAAAAGAATCCCGCATTGTCGGAAACGCTCGGCTGGGCGTCCGTCGTCGCAGGCTTTATGGACGCCTCTGGTAAGGGCCTGGTGAAACTAGGAGGGGTGCTTATGAAGGGAGCTCTCAATACGGCTCGCGCTTTGGGCAGATCGGCGAGACTGGGTAAGCTCAAGGGCTTGCTACGATTGGGCGACCAGCGTATAGGCCGCGTCTTCGACAACATGAGTGACGCGCGTCGTTACCGCCTAGAGTTGGTTACGAAGGCACCTGTCAAAACCTTGCCTGGCCGCATCTCGAAGAAGCAACGTGACCTTATCAACGCCAGTCGGCCAGCGACGCCCCCCGCCAATGTCCAGCCGCCGAGCAAGATCTATACATCACCGAGCGTCATCGTCGATGACTTGGGCGACTATGAACTCTATCGCCGTACGTACAACGCTTCCGATAGACTGATCATGTCTTTTCATGGCCAAAACGCCATAAGAGGTGGAAAAGTCGAAATCCCGGCAAATAGCGTGCTGAATCACTATGCACCCGCAACTGGTATTTCCTCAACAACAATCTGCTACAGGGCCGGGACAAACCAAGTAGTAAGAGATATAGGCCTGCAAAAAATCGCCGAAGGCATCGGCAACATAACAAAGTCAGTTCCTGGCGAACATTTCACCGGAAACTACCTGATCAGTCATTTCGAAAAATTTGCGAAAAGTGATTTGGAGCAACTGGTCCAAAAGCATAATATCGACATCTTGGTGATGAAACCCAATGTGCGACCTAAACCATTGTCGGACGTCTTCAATACACTCGACACTGCTAATCGCCATTACAAGGTCTATGAGTTCGCCGCGTGCCGGGCCTCCGAGTTGAAGGCATACATCCCGTTTATAAAGCTTCCAACTAGCCAGATCTGAGTTTCAGCTGGGCATTATAGGAGCGGCCTATGTCAGGCCGCTCCTATAATCGACTGACGGGGATCGCCTCTGCCGCTTTACTATCACGCCGTTCGCTCATCCACTCATTGACCTGCTGCCCGAACGCCGCCGGGGCCTTGCGCCCGAACCGCCGCGCCAGGTCCAGAATGGTCTGCTGGGTCAGGGCCTCTTCCATGCGCTTCTGCGCCCCCAGCATCACCGCATGAATGGCGCATCCGCCCGCGCTTCTACGAAGCCGACGTGCACGGCATGAAGGCGCCCTTGACCGAGCTGTTCGAAGCCGTGCTGCTGATCGCGACGTGGCACTGGCGGCAGCGGATGCGCTGATCGCGATCGTTTGATAAAAAATGTCTGTCAGATCCGTCCTACGAATGACGGATCTGTCTAGACATGTCGTTACTGTGAATGACTGGTCATGAGTGATGGCCATATGTCATCATTTTACGAGAAACTACGTGAGGGTGAGGGAACCACTCAAACCGCAGCGCATCGAGAGCCTGGCTTCACGCCGGTGACCCCGGCCTTGCGTCCATGCTCTTGACGCCTGCACGTCATCGCCAAGGAGCATTCGATGCAGTTGAGGAACATGAAGATCGGCACGCGCGCAGCCAGCGTGTTTGCCTTTTTGGGGATCCTGGTCCTGGCCATGGGCATGACCGCGATCCAGGAAACCCGGGAAATGGACGAGGCCACGGACGAGATTCGCGTCACCTGGATACCCGCCGTCGTGGCGCTCAGTGAAGTGAGCACCAATCTCGGACGCGCCCGGGCCGTCACCCTGCGTGCCGCACTGGACAACGACAGCCGCGAACGCGAGCGCAACCTGGAGATGCTCAAAGGCATCAACGCCCAGCTCAACACCAGTATCCAGGCCTACGACAGCACCATCGTCACCGCCGATGATCGCGCACTGTTCAGCTCCTTCTCCGCCGCCCATCAACAGTACCTCGACCTGCAGTTGCAGGTGCTGGACCACATTGCCAACAACCGCATCGACCAGGCCAAGAAGCTGATCAGCGGCCCGTTGAGCCAGTATGCCGACAGCATGATGAAAGCCATGAGCGCGCTGATCGACTACAACAGCAAAGGCGCCGAACACGCCTCGGAGCGCAGCAGCGACGTGGCCGACCAGGCATTCACCATCATCGTCGGCGCCTTGTTGCTGATCATCCTCGCGCTTGCCGCCATCGCCACCCTGCTCACCCGCAGTATCGTGCGGCCGTTGGCCGAGGCCGTGGCCGTGGCTGAACGCGTGTCCACCGGCGACCTGACTCGCGAAATTCAGGTGGTGGGCCGCGACGAGCCGGCCTTGCTGCTGCGCGCGTTGAGCCGCATGCAGAGCAGCCTGCGCGACACCATTCGGCAGATAGCCGCCTCGTCCGACCAACTGGCCTCGGCATCCGAAGAGCTGCACACCGTCACCGAAGACACCAGCCGCGGCCTGCACCAGCAAAGTGCCGAAATCGACCAGGCGGCCACGGCCGGCAACCAGATGACCGCGGCGGTCGAAGAAGTGGCCAACAACGCGGTGAGCACCGCAGACGCTTCCAGAGGTGCCGACCAGACTACCCGCGATGGCCGCGACCGGGTCAATCAGGCGCTGGCCTCCATCCAGCACCTGGTGGCAGACGTGACCGGCACTTCCAGCGAAATCGAACAGCTGGCCAGCAATGCCAGCGAGATCAGCCGGGTGCTGGATGTGATCGGTGCAATTGCCGGGCAGACCAACCTGCTGGCGCTCAACGCCGCTATCGAAGCGGCCCGCGCCGGTGAGGCAGGCCGTGGCTTTGCGGTGGTGGCGGACGAAGTTCGTGCCCTCGCCCACCGCACCCAGCAGTCGACGGCAGAAATCGAGCAGATGATTGCCGGGATCCAGAACGGCACCGAGCGCGCGGTGACCGCGATGCACAGCAGCCAAGGGCGTGCCACGGGCACGCTGGAAGTGGCCGAGGGTGCCGGGCAGGCGTTGGAGGTGATTGCCGAAGCGATGGCCTCGATTAACGAGCGTAACCTGGTGATAGCCAGTGCATCGGAGGAGCAGGCCCAGGTGGCCCGTGAGGTGGACCGCAACCTGGTGAATATCCGTGACCTGGCCATGCAGACCTCGGCGGGGGCCAACCAGACCAGTGCGGCAGCGCAGGACCTGTCGCGCCTTGCCGTGGACCTGAATGGCATGGTGGCACAGTTCAAGGTCTGATCTGAGATAGCCGGGGCCGCATCGCGGCCCATCGCAGGCAAGCCAGCTCCTACAAAGCAGGGGCTGGGCTTTCGGAAGGGCCTGGCGGCGGGCCGGTGAATTTATCTTCTTTGAAGGCCCATCCCTCGCTCCATATCATCAATCAACGCTTTCGCCATCTCACTGAGAATACGCGCAGCGCTGCCCGCAATCCGATCATTCTCCATCTCTGCTTCTGTCGTGAGGTGACGGATGCAGCCAAGTAGCACAGACAACTGCGTGAACGCATGACTGAATGGCACGTTTGGTCGCAGGCAGAAGAGATCGAACGTTTCCAAACCCGCTGTGAAGGAGTTTCTTGGATCATCGCTCATGACATTGCTCCAAGATATGGGTACTGGTGTGGTTCGACAACGCGTGAATGGCTCTACACAGCAGACGAATGTTCATTCCCATGGCGTCCCGAGTAAGGCCGGGACCGCTGTC
This sequence comes from Pseudomonas sp. CJQ_9, assembly GCF_043106615.1. NCBI lineage: Bacteria > Pseudomonadati > Pseudomonadota > Gammaproteobacteria > Pseudomonadales > Pseudomonadaceae > Pseudomonas > Pseudomonas sp. CJQ_9. The sequence continues at coordinate 12,740 of NZ_JBICMS010000103.1, forward strand.
GATCAGGACGGTCGTGGTGTGATTGACGGTATGAATCAAGGCACTGAGAAGCTGCTCACATTCTTCGATGCTAGGAAGATCTTGAAACGAGAGATTGGGCGGGTCGAGTTGCAGAAGTTCTGAGGCAGGTGGATCGGGTACGAGCTTTTTCATGATTGAGCTCCCTTGAACGAACCAGGAACTGCCCCCTCGTCGTCTCAAGGATTTGGGTGGCAGTCGTGCGCGGTTTGAGACCCGGGACACATGAATACCGGCCAGGCCGAAGCCTGCCCGCGCACGACCGCCATGAAGCGGTGCCAACACATGTAGTCCGGGTGTCTCAAGCCCGGTCACCTGAAAAGGCGACGCAATGAAGTTATCTCAGGGTGGGCTTTCCCGGCTACGTAGCGACTTCTGACGCACTTGTAGGATAATTCGCCGCGCGAGGTGAACTAAAGCAGTTTGCTTCATGTTCGGAAATTTCTTACAGGTCGATGGCCCTGGCGGGGGCTACGCCCATCCCAGTGCTTGCGCGCCCCCTGTGGGAGCTGGCTTGCCTGCGATGGGCTGCGAAGCAGCCCCTGTTGCAGCCACACGTGACTATCAGTCGTTCACACTCAAAACCCGCCCCGCCTTCTCGCCAGCCTTGCTGCGCGTGGCCAGGCAGTAGTACAGCGGCACCGTCACCAGCAAGCCGAACAGCCAGGACAGGTCGGCGCCTTCGACCAGGTTGGAGTACGGCCCGACATACAGCGAGGTATTGGCAAACGGCAGCTGCACCAGGATGCCGCAGGCATAGGCAACGATCGCATGGTGATTGAAGCGGCCATAGATGCCGCCGTCGGCACTGAAGATCGAGGCGATGTCGTACTGGCCCTTCTTGATCAGGTAGAAGTCGACCAAGTTGATCGAGGCCCACGGCACCAGCACCAACAGCAGCGCCAGGATCAGGCCGATGAACTGGCCGATGAAATCTGCCGAGGCGTTCAGCGCGACCATACCGCAGCCCAGCAGTATGACCGAGGCCAGGATCACCCGAACCTTCACGCTGGGGGTCCACTGGGCAACGAAGGTCTGGATTGCAGTCACGATCGACAGCACCGCGCCATACAGGTTGAGGGCGTTGTGGCTGATGATGTTGAGCAGGAACAGCACCATCAGGATCGGCCCCAGCCAGCCGGTGGCCTGCTTCACCGCGTCCATCGCATCGGTGCCTTGCGGCACGCACAGCACCGCCACCGCACCGAAGCTGAAGCACAAGATGGTGCCCAGGGTAGCGCCGAAATAAGTCGCCCAGAACGGCTTGGCAATGCCGACTTCACGCGGCAGGTAGCGTGAGTAGTCGGAGGTGTAAGGCGAGAAGCTGATCTGCCAGATCACACCCAGCGAAACAGTGGCGATGAAGCCCGACAGGTTGAAGGCGCCGCGGCTGAAGAAATCGGCTGGCAGGTCCTGGATGAACATCATGATGAAGCCGGCCAGCAGTGCCGAGCCCATCACCCAGGTGCCTATACGGTTGAGGATGTGGATGAAACGGTATCCGACCACGCCGATGGCGGTGGCGCTCAAGGCGCCGATCACGATCGCCCCTGGCATCGGCACGCTCGGGCTGATGCCGTGGATGGTCTTGCCGGCCAACACGATGTTGGAAATGAAGAAGCCAACATAGATCAACGCCGTGAAGAACACGATCAGCAAGGCGCCATAGCGGCCGAATTGGCCACGGCTCTGCACCATCTGCGGAATGCCCAACTGCGGTCCCTGCGCAGAGGCCAGGGCGATGACCACGCCCCCGACAAGATGGCCCAGCACGATGGCCACCAGCCCCCACAACAGGTTCAGGTGGAACACCTGTACCACCATGGCACCGGTGACGATCGGCAGTGGCGCAATGTTGGTACTGAACCAAAGGGTAAACAGGTCGCGCGCCTTCCCATGGCGCTCGGCAGGTGGCACATAATCGACCGTGTGATTCTCGACAAACTGGTGTTGCGACGACGGTTGGGACATGGTTTTCAGCTCGAAAGGTCGTTTTTATCGTTGTAAGGAAACCGCATCTAGGCGGCCTCTCAGCTGCGGACCATATTATGGTATTCCAAACTTTTGACAACACTGATCCGCACGAAAAAGCGGCCACTGTACTGTTTGAAAAACCCCGGCGACAATCCACCACACCGGGCAAAGCCTTGTATTCCGTGGCCTTGCGCCGCTTATCGTGAAAATGTGCGGCTGAAAATTCTGCTTGCAAAATAGGTATTACGGTATACCATCAGACACATCAACGATAAAAACCGCGGACCACCGCAGCCTTTTAGAGGTAAACCCGATGATCGACGCAACCGTCTACAAGAACGTCCTGGGCTCCTTCCCGTCCGGCGTTACCGTCATCACCACCCTGGACGACGACGGCTCGGTCGTCGGCCTGACCGCCAGCGCATTTTCCTCCCTGTCGATGGAGCCGCCGCTGGTGCTGTTCTGCCCCAACTACAGCTCCGATTCCTACCCGGTACTGATCAAGCAGAAGCGCTTCGCCATTCACCTGCTCTCGGGTGAGCAGCAGGCCCATGCCTACGCGTTCGCCAAGAAAGGCAAAGACAAGGCCAACGGTATCGAGTGGACCCTCAGCGAGCTGGGTAACCCGATCCTGGCCGGCGCCACGGCGGTCATCGAGTGCGAGCTGTGGCGCGAATACGAGGGTGGCGACCACGCCATCATGGTCGGCAAGGTGCACAACCTGATCGTTCCGGCCCAGGCGCCGCGGCCGATGGTGTATTGCCGCGGCAAGATGGCCAGCCTGCCGGCCTTGGCCTGAAGCCCATTGTGAATCGAGACAGCTGGCGCCCCCCTGCCTGGCGCCAGCCCCTTTCAAGCGTTGAGGAAAGCCCCATGAAATTTTCGTTGTTCGTACACATGGAACGTTGGGATGAACAGGTCAGCCACCGCCAGTTGTTCGAAGACCTGACCGAACTGACCCTGATGGCCGAAGACGGCGGTTTCAGCACCGTGTGGATCGGCGAACACCACGCCATGGAATACACCATTTCGCCAAGCCCGATGCCATTGCTGGCGTACCTGGCGGCACGCACCGAAAAGATCCGCCTGGGTGCCGGCACCATCATCGCGCCGTTCTGGAACCCGATTCGCGTGGCAGGTGAATGTGCCCTGCTCGACGTAATCAGCAACGGCCGCATGGAAGTGGGCCTGGCCCGTGGCGCGTACCAGTTCGAATTCGACCGCATGGCCGGTGGCATGCCGGCCACCGACGGCGGCAAGGCCCTGCGCGAGATGGTGCCGGTGGTGCGCAAGCTCTGGGAAGGCGACTACGCCCACGACGGCGAAGTCTACAAATTCCCCACTTCCACCAGCGTACCGAAGCCGTTCAACGCTACGCCGCCCATGTGGATCGCCGCCCGCGACCCGGACTCGCACAACTTTGCCGTGGCCAACGGCTGCAACGTCATGGTCACGCCGCTGATGAAGGGCGACGAAGAAGTACTCGACCTGAAGAACAAGTTCCAGGCCGCCCTGGACAACAACCCCGACGTACCGCGCCCGCAATTGATGGTGCTGCGCCACACCCACGTGCATAGCCCGGCCGAGCCGGACGGCTGGAAGGTGGGCGCCCAGGCCATTTCGCGCTTCTACCGCACCTTCGATGCCTGGTTCGGCAACAAGACCACCCCGGTCAACGGCTTCCTGGAGCCAAGCCCGGAGTCCAAGTTTGCCGAAGTGCCGGCGTTCCAGCTGGAGAACATCCGCAAGAACACCATGATCGGCACCCCGGAAGAGATCATCGCGCGTATCCGCTATTACCAGGAGCTGGGTGTCGACGAGTTCAGCTTCTGGTGCGACAACAGCCTGCCCCACGCCGAGAAGAAGAAGTCCCTCGAACTGTTCATCAAGGAAGTGGTACCGGCGTTCGCCTGAATTCCCATTGCCTGAAACATTGCGGGACGCAGCCCGCTCCCGTAGGCCCATGCGGCTTGCGCGAGCGGGCTTTTTTAGCGGCAAGCGGCAAGCGGCAAGCGGCAAGCGGCAAGCGGCAAGCTACAAGCTACAAGCAAAAGCAAAAGCAAAAGCAAAAGCAGATCTGCTTTCGACTTTCGACTTTCGACTTTCGACTTTCGACTTTCGACTTTCGACTTTCGACTTTCGACTTTCGACTTTCGACTTTCGACTTTCGACTTTCAGCTTACGACTAGCAGCCTCCCGTCCCCCCGCAAGAGAAATTTCCCGCCCCCTCTTGCACAACAAATATTATGGTATACCATCAGACAACAAGAGCTGATAACCCTCACCAGGAGCCACCCATGAGTTTCGAAATCCGCAAGATCGTCACCTACTCCGAAGAGACCCGCATCGAAGGCGGCAAGGCCACCGACAAGCCGGTGACCATGGTCGGCCTGGCCGTGGTGATCAAGAACCCATGGGCCGGTCGCGGTTTCGTTGAAGATCTGAAGCCGGAAATCCGCGCCAACTGCTCGGAGCTGGGCGCGCTGATGGTCGAGCGCCTGACTGCCGCCATTGGTGGGGCCGACAAGATCGAGGCCTACGGCAAGGCCGCCGTGGTGGGTGCCGATGGCGAAATCGAGCATGCCTCGGCGGTGATCCACACCCTGCGCTTTGGCAACCACTACCGCGAAGCGGTACAGGCCAAGAGCTACCTGAGCTTCACCAACAAGCGTGGTGGCCCAGGCACCTCGATCCAGATCCCGATGATGCAGAAAGACGACGAGGGCCTGCGCTCGCACTACATCACCCTGGAAATGCAGATCGAAGACGCACCGCGTGCCGATGAAATCGTCGTGGTGCTGGGCGCTGCCGACGGCGGCCGCCTGCACCCGCGCATCGGCAACCGCTACATCGACCTGGAAGAACTGGCTGCCGAAAAAGCCAACGCTCAATAACAACAACCAAGACGGGCCGGGGCGTGGCGTGCTTACCCGCCGCGCCCGACCTTCAAGGAGCGCCCTCCATGATTCAGCCTGTCGCTGAACGCACACCTGCCGGCACCAGCTACCTGTCCGTCGGCCAGGGTCAACCCGTGGTACTGATACACGGCGTGGGCCTGAACAAGGAAATGTGGGGCGGTCAGTTCGTTGGTTTGGCCAACGACTACCGCGTCATCGCCTATGACATGCTCGGCCATGGGCAAAGCCGCGTGCCGGCCGCCGATACCCCGCTGGAAGGCTATGCCGACCAGCTCGCCGAACTGCTCGACCACCTGCAAATCGCCCAGGCCACGGTAATCGGCTTTTCCATGGGCGGCCTGGTTGCCCGGGCTTTTGCGCTCAACTACCCGCAGCGCCTGGCGGCACTGGTGGTTCTCAACAGCGTGTTCAACCGCAGCCCCGAGCAGAGCGCCGGCGTTATCGCCCGCGCCGCCCAGGCCGCTGAACTGGGCCCCGACGCCAATGTCGACGCAGCCCTCGACCGCTGGTTCAGCCGTGAGTACAAGGCCGCCAACCCGGCCCAGGTCGCTGCTATCCGCCAGGTACTGGCGAGCAATGACCCGCAGGGCTACCACACCACTTATTCGCTGTTTGCCACCCAGGACATGTACCGCGCCAGCGATCTGGGCAGCATTCAGGTGCCGACACTGATCGCCACCGGCGAGCTCGACTCGGGCTCCACACCGGCCATGACCCGCCAGCTCGCGGCGCGCATCCCGGGTGCGCACAGTGTGGTGCTGGCCGAGCAACGGCATATGATGGCGGTGGAAGCACCGCGTGAAGTCAACAAGATGCTGCTGGACTTCCTCGCGCAGGCCCGCACCCTTACCGAATCCGCCAAGGGGATTGTTGCATGACCCTCGTTCGTTTCCAGATGTGCATCGACGGCCAATGGCGCGATGCCCAGAGCGGCAAGACCTTCGACAGCCTCAACCCGGCCACCGCCCAGGCCTGGGCACAGTTGCCCGATGCCGACGAGGCCGATGTGGAGCTGGCCGTGCAGGCCGCCCAGCGTGCCTTCGACAGCAAGCAGTGGCGCAGCATCACGGCCACCGCGCGCGGCAAGCTGCTGCGTCGCCTGGGTGACCTGATTGCCGAGAACAAAGAGCACCTGGCGCAGCTGGAGAGCCGTGACAACGGCAAGCTGATTCGCGAAACCCGCGGCCAGGTCGGTTACCTGCCCGAGTTCTTCCACTACACCGCCGGCCTGGCCGACAAGCTCGAAGGTGGCACCCTGCCGCTGGACAAGCCCGACCTGTTCGCCTACACCGTGCACGAGCCGATCGGTGTGGTCGCCGGCATCATCCCGTGGAACAGCCCGCTGTACCTTACCGCGATCAAACTGGCCCCGGCCCTGGCGGCCGGCAACACCATCGTGCTCAAGCCGTCCGAGCACGCTTCGGCGACCATCCTGGAGCTGGCCCGCCTGGCCCTGGAAGCCGGCTTCCCGCCGGGTGTCGTCAACGTGGTCACCGGCTACGGCCCAAGCACCGGCGCGGCGCTGACCCGCCACCCGCTGGTGCGCAAGATCGCCTTCACCGGCGGTGCAGCCACTGCCCGCCACGTGGTGCGCAGCAGTGCCGAGAACTTCGCCAAGCTGTCGCTGGAGCTGGGCGGCAAATCGCCGAACATCATCTTCGCCGATGCCGACCTGGACAGCGCCATCAACGGCGCCGTGGCCGGCATCTATGCCGCCTCCGGGCAAAGCTGCGTCGCCGGCTCGCGCCTGCTGGTGCAGGACGAGATTTTCGACGAGTTCGTCGAGCGCCTGATTGCCCGCGCCAAGCGCATCCGCATCGGCAACCCGCAGGACGATGCCAGCGAAATGGGCCCGATGGCGACCGCGCAGCAGTTGGCCGTGGTCGAAGGCCTGGTCGCTGCGGCCAAGGCTGAAGGCGCCAAGCTGCACATGGGTGGCAAGCGGGCCGAGGTCGAAGGCGAAGGCTGGTTCTACGAACCGACCTTGTTCGAGTGCGACAGCAACTCGATGACCATCATGCAGGAAGAAGTGTTCGGCCCGGTCGCGGCGGTCATCCGCTTCAAGACCGAGGAGCAGGCGCTGGAGATCGCCAACGACTCGCAGTTCGGCCTGGCGGCCGGTATCTGGACCCGCGACCTGGGCCGCGCCCACCGCCTGGCCCGTGACGTGCGCTCGGGCATCATCTGGGTCAACACCTACCGCGCCGTGTCGGCCATGGCCCCGATCGGCGGTTTCAAGAACAGCGGCTACGGCCGTGAGAGTGGCATCGATTCGGTGCTGGCCTATACCGAGCTGAAGACCGTGTGGATCAACCTGTCCACCGCGCCCATGCCCGACCCGTTTGTGATGCGCTAAGAGGTAGCACGAGATGATCGAACCTGGCATCTACAAAGACGTGATGGGCTCCTTCCCGTCCGGCGTCACGGTTGTCACCACCCTGGACGCCGACGGTGGCATCGTCGGCATCACCGCCAGTGCCTTCAGCGCCCTGTCGATCGACCCGGCGCTGGTGCTGTTCTGCCCCAACTACGCCTCTGACACCTACCCGATCCTGCGCGACAGCAAGCAGTTCGCGATCCACCTGCTGTCGGCCGAGCAAACCGCCGAGGCCTATGCGTTTGCCGGCAAGGGCAAGGACAAGGCCAAGGGCATCGAGTGGCACCTGAGCGAGCTGGGCAACCCGCTGCTGGCGAAGGCCACGGCGATCATCGAATGCGAACTGTGGCGCGAGTATGACGGCGGGGACCATGCGATCATCGTGGGTGCGGTGAAGAACCTGGTGCTGCCCGAGCAGCCGGTCACGCCGATGGTGTACCACAAGGGCAAGCTGGGCGCCCTGCCACCTTTGGGCTGATAGACCTTTGAGCCGGTGTTGGCTGCTTCGCGGGCTTGCCCGCTCCCACAGGGGCGGCGCAGTTCCCGAGACCTGTGCATTACCTGTGGGAGCGGGCAAGCCCGCGAACAAGCCACCGCCGATGTCCCTGTTTCATTCCGGAGCACTGCGCATGAGCAATGACAAGTACGAGAAAGGCCTGCAAATCCGCACCCAGGTACTGGGCGAAGACTACGTCAACCGCTCGATCCAGAACGCCGACGACTTCACCAAGCCGTTGCAGGAACTGGTTACCGAATACTGCTGGGGCCACGTCTGGGGCCGTGAAGGCCTCTCGCTCAAAGAGCGCAGCATGATAAACTTGGCCATGATTTCCGCGCTCAACCGGCCCCACGAGCTCAAGCTGCACATTCGCGGCGCATTGCGTAATGGCCTGAGCCGTGAACAGATTCGCGAGATCCTGCTCCAGGTCGGCATTTATTGCGGCGTGCCCGCGGCGGTGGACAGCTTCCGCCTGGCCCGCGAAGCGTTCGCTGAAGCCGATGCGGAGCCAACCCGTTAACACCGGGCTGTTCGAACCCACGCAAGGAGCACCCAAGGTTCGTGGTGCTATTGCGGTTGCGGCCGGGCAGCCTCTTTAAGAGCGCACTTGATGAAACGCCAGCCACTCGACGACAGCTTCAAGGTCAACCGCAACCCCGTTACCCTGCGCGAAATCGTGCTAGACAAGCTGCGCGCGGCGATCATGAACTTCCACCTGCTGCCTGGCGACCGCCTGGTCGAACGCGACCTCTGCGACCGCCTTGGGGTCAGCCGTACCTCGGTTCGGGAAGCGTTGCGTCACCTGGAATCCGAAGGCCTGGTGGAATTCGCCGACGCCAAGGGCCCACGGGTGGCCATCATCACCCTGGAAGACGCCCGCGACATCTACGAGCTGCGTTGCGTACTCGAAGGCCTGATCGTGCAGCTGTTCACCCTCAACGCCAAGGCGAAGGACATCCGTGCCCTGGAGCGCGCGCTGGAGGTCAACCGCGAAGCCTTGGAAGAAGGCGAGTTGCAGCAGGTGCTGGACTCGGTTCAAGGCTTCTACGACGTGCTGCTGGAAGGCTCCGGCAACCAGGTGGCGGCGCAGCAGTTGCGCCAGTTGCAGGCACGCATCAGCTACCTGCGCGCCACCTCGGTGTCGCAGGAAAACCGTCGTGGCGCCAGCAACCGCGAGATGGAAAAGATGGTCGAGGCGATCAAGGGGGGCGACCCGCTGGTTGCCCACCAGGCCTCGGTCGACCATGTGCGTGCGGCTGCCAAGGTAGCCCTGGATTACCTGCGCCAGAAGCAGGAAGACCACGTCAAGGTGCGCGACATCGTCGAGCCCTTTGCGCTGAAGGATCCACGTATTTAACGCCACCCACAGGCCGCTGATCATGCCCAACGCCCCGCGCTACTGCCCGCACTGCACCAAGGAACTGGCCCGGGGCGTTCCTGCAGGTGACACCCACGAACGCCTGCATTGTGGCGGCTGCGGCTACATCCACTACATCAACCCGAAGATCATCGCCGGGTGCATCATCGAGCGCGACGGCAAGTACCTGCTGTGCCAGCGTGCCATCCCGCCACGCCCCGGCACCTGGACGTTGCCGGCGGGTTTCATGGAAGCAGGCGAGACCACCGAGCAGGCGGCGCTGCGCGAAGTGTGGGAAGAAAGCGGCGTGCGGGCCGACATCATTTCCCCGTACTCGATTTTCAGCGTGCCGAAAATCAGCGAGGTCTACATCATCTTCCGCGCCATCGTGACCGAAGAAACCGGGCAATACGGGCCGGAAACGTCGGCGTACAAGTTCTTCGCACCGGATGAGATCCCTTGGGATCAGATCTACTACCCGGCGATCCGGCAGATTCTCGAACGTTACATCCTGGAGCGGCAGGCTGGGGTGTATGGCATGTACATGGGTAATGACGATACCGGCAAGGTGCACTTCATGCGTTAGCCTGTGCGGGCCCTATCGCCGGCAAGCCGGCTCCCACAGGATCACCACAGCATCGAAGGGTTTGATGTGCCTGTGGGAGCTGGCTTGCCGGCGACAGGGCCAGTGGGGTCAGTTGATTTGCCCGGCTATCAGCCCGAGCGCCACGGTAATCATCGCCCCCCCGACACCCGCCCTACCAGCGTGGCCGCGCCGGGACGGGTGCTCAGCACGGCCTTTGCGCCATACCCCAACTGATCGAAAAACCCTTACCGAACTGCAAAAAGGCAACACTTCCTGGCGCCCCAAAAATGCCCAGGGCGCACCAGCGAAGCTCACCCATCACCGCCCCCACAACGCGCAACCCCTCTACCCCAAGCCCCTCAGCCAACTGGCACCCTCCTTGCTACAGTCAGCCGCTTAAGCTTTTGTCAGCCTTAGGTTTTTTAAGGCTTAAAGGTACATATTTACTAATTTCCCGTTACCCCAGCGGCCCGCATCATCGCTCCAACAAGAACGCGTCGCCCATCGCCGGCACGCACCCGGGCAGTTGCCAATGCCCTACCTTGCCTTGGAGTCAGTCATGACCAGTGCAGCCAATTCGGCACCCCTGATAGAAAAACACACGATCGGCTATGTGCCACCGCAAGACCGCCATGGAAAGGTAAGGGATCTGTTCACGCTGTGGTTCGGCGGCAACATTGCGCCGCTTCCCATCGTCACCGGCGCGTTGGGCGTGCAGCTGTTTCACCTGAACCTGATATGGGGCATCGTCGCCATCCTGGTGGGCCACCTGCTCGGTGGCGTGCTGATGGCCCTGCACTCGGCCCAGGGCCCGCAAATGGGCATCCCGCAGATGATCCAGAGCCGTGCCCAGTTCGGTACCTTGGGCGCGCTGCTGGTAGTAGTGATTGCCGGGGTGATGTACATCGGCTTCTTCGCCTCCAACATCGTGCTCGCCGGCAAGTCTTTGCACGGTGTGGTCGACGCCGTACCGGTGCCGGTCGGTATCGTCATCGGCGCGCTGGGTTCGGGCATCATCGGCATCATCGGCTACCGCTTCATCCACGTCCTCAACCGCATCGGCACCTGGGTGCTGGGTATCGGCATCGTGGTCGGCTTCGGCTATATCTTTACCCATGTGCAGAGCGACGACTTCCTCAGCCGCGGCAGCTTCAACCTGGCCGGCTGGCTGGCCACCGTGTCGCTGGCGGCGCTGTGGCAGATCGCCTTTGCCCCCTACGTGTCGGACTACTCCCGCTACCTGCCGGCAGACGTGAAAGTCAGCTCGACCTTCTGGACCACCTACCTGGGCTCGGCCCTGGGTTCGAGCCTGTCGTTCATCTTCGGCGCCGTGGCGGTGCTGGCCATTCCGGCCGGCATGGACACCATGGATGCGGTCAAACTGGCCACCGGGACCCTTGGCCCCGTCATGCTGGTGCTGTTCCTGCTCAGTGTCATCAGCCACAACGCCCTCAACCTGTATGGCGCGGTGCTGTCGATCATCACCCTGGTGCAAACCTTCGCCTACCGCTGGATCCCGACCGCCAAGAGCCGCGCGGTACTGTCGCTGATCGTGCTGTCGGCGTGCTGCGTGGTCGCCGTGTTCGCTTCGGCGGACTTCATTGGCCACTTCGTCGACATGGTGCTGGTGTTGCTGGTGGTGCTGGTGCCGTGGACGGCGATCAACCTGATCGACTTCTATGCCATCCACAAGGGCGACTACGACATCCAGTCGATCTTCCAGGTCGATGGCGGTATCTATGGCCGTTACAACCCGCAGGCACTGCTCGCTTATGCGGTAGGTATCGTGGTACAGATCCCATTCATGAACACGCCGCTGTACGTGGGGCCGATTTCCGAGCACATCAACGGCGCCGACCTGTCGTGGCTGGTGGGGCTGGCGGTGACTTCGCCGCTGTACTGGTGGCTGGCCAGCCGTGACAGTGCTTACCGGCGCCGGCAGCTGAGTGCCAAGTTGGCCATGGGGCACTGAGTTTGCTGCGCCGGCAAATCCCAGCAGATGGTTGTGCACCATCGCTGGGAGCTCCGATGCCGGAAGCTGACCCATACATGACCGAGCACCGCAGGTGGGGCGCTCGGTCGCAGCGCCCCCTGCCCCTCAAGCCGAACTCTAACCTCCCTCCGGCAACAAGCTGCGATCAAACATGAACACCCGCCCACCCAGCGGCGTGTACTGGTACAACTGCTGCGGCCGGCCCAGCCTGGGCTGGTTCTTCTCGCCCGTGTCCTTCACCCACCCCAGCTCACGCAAGCGCTCCAGGCGTTTACGCAGCGAGGTGCTGTTCACCGTCTGCCCCAGGCATGCCTGAACCGCCCCCAGGGCATCGAGCACGGTGAATTTCTCCGCCAGCAGGTACAGCGGCAAGCTGCTGTACACGGTCTTTGCCGCCAGCCGCTCGCGGGCCCGCTCCACCAGCAACGTGTGGTCGAAAGGCAAGAGCACCTTGCGCGCCAACACACTGTCCAGGTCGAAAAAGGCCAACTGCTCACCCAAGGCTGCCTGCCCAGGGCCGATCAAGGCGAGGTAATAGGTGCTCAGCGACCAGCCCCGCGGATCGCGAAACGCATTGCCCTCGGTACCCACCTGCTCCATGTAGCACGGCACCAGCCGGGTTTTTTCGCGCAACGCGCGCTCGGCCGCGGCCTCCAGGCTGATGTCAGGGGTGCGACCATTGACGATCACCCCCGGCAACGCCCACTGACCGGCATGCGGTTCGCGCTCACGGCGGTGCAACAACACTTGCAGATGATGCGCATCGGGGGCCAGGCGCAGGGTCACGATATCGACACTGGCCAGGACTTCAACTGTACTCACCGGGTTGCTCCTCATTCACTGGCTTAATAATCCACCAGAGACACTAAGTAAATCAATAAGCAAATCCACGGGGAAAGACGCTTGACACACTTAGATCACCAGGTAGATTATGTAGCCAGTCCAGCAAGGAGAACCGCCATGAAAATCGCCAGTTTCGATGTCGATGCGCAGAACGGCTTCACCGGCAACGCGCCGCAGGAACTCCCGGTTCCCGAAGGCCATGAAATTGCGGTTGACCTCAACACCATGGCCCTGCGCGCGGACCTGCGCCTGGGCAGTAAAGACGCCCACCCGGCCAACGCCGCCTGGGTTGTCGCCGACCCGGCGCACATGCTGCAGCCCCTGCAACTGGCCAACGCCGACCTGACCTGGGTCAGCCACTGCGTCCCCGGCACCCCTGGGTTCGAGCTGCTGCCTGGCCTGCCGGCGCCCATCGATTACGACTATTTCGTTTGGAAGGGTGTCGAGCCCGACCTGCACCCCTACGGCGCCTGCTATCACGACCTCGCCGAACGCCGCTCCACGGGGGTCATCGAATACCTCAAGGTACAGCAGGTAGGCGCGGTGATCGTCGGTGGCCTGGCCCTGGACTACTGCGTCAAGACCACCGCCCGGCAACTGCGCCAGGCCGGTTTCGAAGTGCTGCTGTACCTGCCGGCCTGCCGCGCGCTGACTCAAGCAGGCGCTATCGAGGCGTGCGGCGCCCTGGCCGCCGAGGGGGTCATCCTCTGCGGCGACGAGGCCGCGCTCGACCACCAGCTTGCCCTGTTCAAGGAACAACGCCCATGAGCGAAAGTGTTTTCGGCCCCCGCATCATCCAGAACCTGCTGGACACCGACTTCTACAAGATCACCATGATGCAGGCAGTGCTGCACAACTACCCCAACGCCGAAGTGGAGTGGGAGTTTCGTTGCCGCAACGACGAAGACTTGTCTCCCTACCTGGCTGAAATCCGCTACCAGGTAGAACAACTGGCCGAGGTCACGGTGACCCATGACCAGTTGGCCTATCTGGAGAAAATCCCTTTCCTCAAACCGGATTTCATCCGCTTTCTCAGCCTGTTCCGTTTCAACCTGCGCTATGTACAGGTGGGCCTGGACGCCGCCGGGCAACTGGCAGTGCGCGTACGCGGGCCTTGGTTGCACGTGATTCTCTACGAGATCCCGCTGCTGGCGATCATCAGCGAGGTGCGCAACCGCTACCGCTACCGTGACGTGGTGATCGAACAAGTCGGCGAGCGCCTGTACCAGAAGCTCGACTGGCTGAAGGCCGAGGCCAGTGCCGAAGAGCTGGCCGGTTTCCAGTTGGCGGACTTCGGCACGCGCCGGCGCTTCTCCTACCGGGTGCAGGAAGAAGTCGTGCATATCCTCAAGCATGATTTCCCGGGGCGCTTCGTTGGCACCAGCAACGTGCACCTGGCGCGTGAGTTCGAGCTCAAGCCGCTGGGCACCATGGCCCACGAATGGTTCATGGCACACCAGCAGTTGGGCCCGCGCCTGGTCGACAGCCAGGCCGCCGCACTGGAATGCTGGGTCAGGGAGTACCGAGGGCTGCTCGGCATAGCGTTGACCGACTGCATCACCATGGATGCCTTCCTCGGCGATTTCGATCTGTATTTCGCCAAGCTGTTCGATGGCTTGCGGCACGACTCTGGCGATCCACTGGTGTGGGCGGAAAAAGCCATTGCTCACTATGAACGGCTGGGGATCGACCCAAAGAGCAAGACCCTGATCTTCTCCGATGGGCTGGATTTTGCCAAGGCGCTGGGGCTGTACCGGGCGTTGCATGAACGGATCAATGTGAGCTTCGGCATTGGTACCCAGTTGACGTGCGATATCCCGGGGGTAGCGCCGATGAACATGGTTATCAAGATGACCGCGTGCAATGGGGCGCCGGTGGCGAAAATTTCCGACAGCCCTGGCAAGACCCAGTGCCGGGACGAGAATTTCGTGGCCTATATGAAACACGTTTTCAAGGCGAATTGATGGCGGCTGTGCCGGCTTCATCGCGGGTGATCTTGCGCCCACCAGGCCGGCACTGTCAGTCCACCTGCGGCACCTCCTATCCCCCACCCTAGGGAGCTGCCAATAAACCCTCCGGCGGCATAAGCTGAAACGGGCCGACTAATCTGTGCGGCCCGCCTTAACACGTTAGAAATTGAAGGTATAACGCATGATCAATCGATTTTCATTGGCGCTGTCCGCATAGGTCGATCGGTTCGTAGCGTTACGCCATTGAAAAGAGACGCCTTTGGCTGGGCCACTCTGGATGACATAAGAGAGGTCGGTCACTCGCTCCCACTCTTCACCCTCGCTCCCATTTTGACGAAGTGAAGCGGCTTGGCGGGTTGTTAGCAGAGCAGGATCAATATCATCGCCTTTCGTATATCGGGTGGTGAAAAGCAATCCAGGCACGCCCAACGCGGCGAAGTCATAATCGTATCGGGCGAACCAGACACGCTCGTTGGGCGCAGTGAATGTACTGACCAGCGACTCACCGAACAGGTAGGTATCTGTGCCGTTTATGAACGCAAATGGCGTGTCGCCCCACGCCTTCTGATAGCCGCCCCCGATGATGTGCCCATTTATGCTATAAGCAACGTAGCTACTCAGTGTCCGGTTATCTACGCTACCCAGTTTTTTAGCGCCGGTTTCGCTGGCATCGAAAAAGCGAACATCCGCAATGACATCACCCTTCAAAAACGGCCGACTGACTTTGATTTCGCCGAAGTAGGACTTGTAGAGATCATCAAGTTCGGCGGCGTGCAGGCTAAGTCGCATGTCCTTATCAGCTTTGTAATCGAAGGCAATGTAATTGTAATGGTCAGCTTCGACCGGGGCATAGCCAAATACCGTGAGTGATTCGAAATCGGTAGAGTTACGCTGTTTCACAGCGTTGACCCTTGTGGCCGTAACCGTCAATGCATCAATATCGTTGACCGTCAGAGAACCCCCGCGAAAAACCTGAGGCAACAGGCGACTGTTATTGCTCCAGAGTAAAGGCATCAGAGGACTTAGCCCTCCTACTCTCAACTCAGTCTTGCCTACCCTGGCTTTGGCGGTGGTCACGAATTTTCCATACTCGTCTTCCACGTTTCTGTCGGAATCGAAGGGCAATAGTCCAGATCCCGTTCTGTCAGGGCTAGCGTCAAGCTTGACCCCCAACAAGCCCATGGCGTCGATACCGAAGCCCACGGGGCCTTCTGTGAAGCCGGATTGCAGGTTCAGGATAAAGCCCTGTGCCCACTCATCGCGCTTGGACTGCGCAGCCCCATCATTACGGAAATCGCGATTGTAATAAAAGTTTCGAAGCTCGAGACCACCTTTGAAATCTTCCACGAACGCAGCAGAAACATAAGGCGTCACCAGCAGAGCAGCAGAACAGGCTAATGACTTTTTATTAAAACCACCCATCACAGGCACCCTTATTATTGTTGTATGTTTGTGCATGAGCCGCAGGTCACCCCCATGCAAATGATGAACGTCGACCCCCTGCCTACAGCGCCGACATCAGGTCAGATCGTGTGAAACAATGACCTTGTTCCTCACCACCGTGGAGTCCGCGCGCGACTGGTTGATCAGGGTCACAGCAACAGCACCTACCAGACCGGCAAGGCCGATTGCCATGAAGTTCTGCTCCAGCGGCAAGGCCATCGATACGAGTGCCCCAATCAAAACTGGCGCGACTATCGCTCCGATACGACCGACCCCCGACGCAAAGCCCACACCCGTTGAACGGATGGTGGGGGGGTAAAAATCCCCGGCATACGCATAGGCCAGAAGTTGGGTACCGAGCGTGGAGCCACCCACGATGAACACGACGACGAAGAGCAGTTCAGTAGAACGCGTGTAACCCATTAGCGTGAGTGCAACTGCACCGACCACGTAAAACACCACCAACACCTGCTTGATGCTGAATTTATCGCTGAGCCAGCCACCGAAAAGTGCACCGAATATCGACCCGAGGTTGAACACAATAACGAAATTCAGGGCGGAACCGAGGCTGAAACCCGCCATGGCCATGAGCTTGGTGAGCCATGAGTTGAGCGCATATACCATGAAAAGCCCAGTAATGAACGCCAGCCAGATCATGACGGTGCTGTAGGCACGCCCTTCCTGGAAAAGGCTTCGTACAGGCTTGTCTTGCTCGGCAACAATATGAGGGTTACCGACAAGCGTAGTGTCATCCTTGATCATAAGTTCAGGACGAAGACGACGTGCAATGATTTTCAACTCGTCTTCCCGACCTTGCTTCAACAGGAAGCCGATAGAGTCGGGCATGGTCTTCAATATGAAAGGAATCAAAAAGACTGGTAGGGCTGCTACGTAGAAAACATATTGCCAGCCGTAGCTTTCGATCAGTTGCTTACCCGTGAGCGCTACCAAAATTCCGCCCACCGAATAGCCCGCGAAAACGAGGGTCACCAAGCGGGTGCGAACCTTCATGGGCGAGAACTCTCCCATCTGCGCCGTGCAGATAGGCAACACACCGCCGATTCCCAACCCTGCGATAAAGCGCAGGATGCTAAAGGTTAACGGATTGTCAGTGAAACCAGCGGCAGCAGTGAATAGGCTGAAGAGAGCCACACAGATTGCAATCATCTTTGGCCGACCTATACGGTCTGCCAGCGTCCCCAGAAAAATTGCCCCCAGCATGGTGCCAAACAAGGCTGAGCCAGCCATAACGCCGGCACTGGTTGCGTCAATTTGCATATCAACCATGATGGCTGGCAGTGCTGCCCCCACCACTGCCAAGTCGTAACCATCAATGATCAGTATCAGCACGCACCAAAAAAGAATCAACCCATGAAAGCGATTGAACTTAGACTCTCCGGCCAACGTGAACACATTCAAAGCACTCATACCGTATCTCCTTCAATCTTATTTTTTTCTACTGAAGTGTACTTACGTGTCGCGATCGCAGGCCAATCCAACATGCTCGACTGTCTGCATGAAACTGCCAGGACTGTCTTTCAGCCCAGGCACAATTTACGCACCCGCCCCATGCCTGAAGCCGAAGTACTTGCGGTAACTACTTTGATAAACGCGAGGTAGCGAGCCAGCACTTGGCGCTGACACGGGCAGGGACATTCTTTCCGGCCACCACAACCACTCAAGTCACGCCTGTTGGTCTCGAACGGTGATGATGGAGAGGCAGAAGTCGAGTTCGCCTAATTCGGGCGTTTGGGAGAGCAATCATTAAAACGGGTGCGGGCAATCAGGTCTTCAAATGTGCAGTGTGTACTGACACCGTGAGAGCCTTCGCCAAAGAGGTCGCTTTGGTCAGCTTGAGCATTGCAATCACAGCGTTCAATACATGCACCCACAGACAACCAGGGTCCACATGTTTGAAGATCAACAACATGCTGATAGCCAAAGCTAGGTAACGCAGGAAAGTAACAAGGCATCACGATGCGTCCCTCTGATTTGTTCTTATTGGGGAGAAGTCGCTGAAGCGTCAGAAAAATAATCGCCTTCGAATGACGTGCGTGACAATGGTAAAAGCGCCCAAAATCTGTGACCGGATTTGCCACTCACGATCGATAACTTCAGAAGGATTGTCCACGCACTTGCAGTGATAGAGCGGTGAGGGGGAGTACCGGTGCGGGCGACGTTTTGTGCTATGCCATGCACAACGCCAGAAACCGCGCCGCCGCCCGCGAGGGCGTAGCGGCGTGCGGCATCAATATGGAAAAACGACGCACCAATGCCTGGGGATGCACCTGCAAGCGTTGCAAAGCACCGTCCTCGTGGCGTATGGACATGGCTGAAACAAAGCCGATGCCCATGCCGGCACGCACCGCTTCCTTGACCCCCTCCACACCGGCGATTTCCAGCGCCACACGCATGGCTACGCCATCACGGGCGAATGCCCGCTCGACGATCTGCCGCACCCCCGAGCCGCTTTCACGCAACACCAACGGATAGGCCCCCAGCGCCGCCAACGACTGCTCGTGCGTGCCTGCCAGGGGGTGCCCGCGCGGCACGATCGCCACGATTTCGTCCTCGCGCCACGGCGTGGTGTGCGTGCCAAGGGGCAAGTCCTGGCCGGGCGGCCCCTCGATGAGGGCGATATCGACGCCGTCCAATGCCGCCACGATCTCCGCCGTGTTGCCATGCGAGGTCGTTACCAGCACGTCCGGGTACTGCCGATGAAAATCGGCAATCAGGTAAGGCAACAGGTAACTGGCGGGCGTGGTGCTGGCGCCAATGCGCAAGGTGCCGCGCTCCAACCCGCGCATGGCCTCGCGCAGGGCCTGGGCTTGGCGGAAGGTATCGCGCAAGCGCTCGGCGTGTGCGAGCAGTTGCTCGCCAGCCGCTGTCAGCCGCACGCCGCGACCGGCACGTTGGTAAAGGGGTTCGCCGAACGCCTCCTGCAGCAGCTTGAGCTGCCCGGAAACCGCAGGCTGCGACAGGTGCAGGGCCTGGGCCGCATGGCTGATGTTGCCATGCTCGGCAACGGTGGCGAATGTTATCAGCTGTTCTGGGGTCATTAACGGAAAATATCAGCTAAACGGATACTTGCCATCCTAAATTACGATTTTTTATAAGGTTATAACCGGATTAACGTAGGCCTCGTCGAATCATTGCCCGGAGGACTCACATGGCCACGGTACCGTCCCACCCTGCCTATACCCCTACCCTTTCCACCAAAGGGCGGCTCAATGGCATTCTGTTCGTCGCGCTGTTTGCGCTGGCTGTGACGCAACTGGCGGCCATACCCGCCATCGCCAGGCTTGGCATCAGCCCGCTGATTGTCGGCATCGTCGCCGGTGCGCTGTATGGCAACGCGCTGCGTGACGGCGTGCCGGCAAGCTGGGCCGCGGGTATCCATTTTTCCGCTCGCGGCTTGTTACGCATTGCCGTGGCGTTCTTCGGCCTGCGGGTGAGCCTGCAGGAAATTGCCGAGGTAGGCTGGTCGGGGCTCATCGTCTCGCTGCTGGTGGTTGGCAGCACATTGCTGATCGGCCTGTGGTGCGGCATGAAAGTCTTCAAGCTCGACCGCGACACCGCGCTGCTGACGGCCGCCGGTAGCGCCATCTGCGGGGCAGCCGCCGTGCTGGCATTCGAATCGGCGCTGCGCAGCGCCCCGCACAAGAGCGCTATGGCGGTAGGCAGCGTGGTGCTGTTCGGCACCTTGTTGATGTTTGTCTACCCCTTGGCGATCAACGCTGGCTGGCTGCACCTGGACACCTTGGGTGCCGGCCTGTTGCTGGGCGGCACCATCCACGAAGTGGCCCAGGTGGTCGGCGCCGCCAGCAACGTCAGCCCGGAGGTCACCCACATCGCGACCATCGTCAAAATGACCCGGGTCATGCTGCTGGTACCCGTGCTGCTGGTGGTCGGCCTGTGGATCAGCCGCTCGCGCCAGGCTGGCCAAGGCAAAGGCAACGGCCGCATCGCCATGCCCTGGTTCGCCTTCGGCTTCCTCGCCCTGGTGCTGGTGAACTCGCTGCAGGTGCTGCCCGGCAGCGTGACCCAGGCGCTCAACGGCCTGGATACCTTCGCCCTGACCATGGCAATGACGGCACTTGGCATGGAAACGCGCTTGAACCAGATTCGCCAGGCCGGGCCACGGGCGCTGGCGACCGGTGCGCTGCTCAACCTGTGGCTGGTTGGCGGCGGCCTGGCAATCACCCTTGGGGTGCAGAAGTTGTTGAGCTGATCGACAACCGGGCGGCGAAGCAGGCGCAGCCCTGCAAAGGTTTTTCACCGCCCCCCTCGTTGCCGCCCACATTTCTCGGTATGGTGTTGTCAAAGAAGGATGTTTTACCCGCACAGGAAAGACTTAGATGCCTCAACGCCATGTCATCAATGCATCCGTCAGCCCCAAAGGCAGCCTGGAGACGCTGTCACAACGTGAAGTGCAGCAACTGAGTGAAGTCGGTACCGGTAGCCTTTACACCTTGTTCCGCCAGTGCGCCCTGGCCATCCTCAACACCGGCGCCCATGTCGACAATGCCAAGACCATCCTTGAGGCTTACCGGGACTTTGAGGTGCGTATCCACCAGCAGGACCGTGGCGTGCGCCTGGAGCTGCTGAATGCCCCGGCCGACGCCTTTGTCGATGGCGAGATGATCGCCAGCACCCGCGAAATGCTGTTCAGCGCCCTGCGTGACATTGTTTACACCGAAAGCGAACTGGCCAGCCAGCGCATCGACCTGGAAAGCTCCCAGGGCATCACTGATTACGTGTTTCACCTGCTGCGCAACGCCCGCACCCTGCGCCCGGGTGTGGAGCCCAAGATGGTGGTGTGTTGGGGCGGCCACTCGATCAGCAGCGAAGAGTACCAGTACACCAAGAAGGTCGGGCACGAACTGGGGCTGCGCAAGCTGGACGTGTGCACCGGTTGCGGCCCTGGCGTGATGAAGGGCCCGATGAAGGGCGCGACCATTGCCCATGCCAAGCAGCGCATGCATGGCAGCCGCTACCTGGGCCTGACCGAGCCGGGCATCATCGCTGCCGAGGCGCCCAACCCGATCGTCAACGAACTGGTGATCCTGCCGGACATCGAGAAGCGTCTGGAAGCCTTCGTGCGTGTCGGCCACGGCATCATCATCTTCCCCGGTGGCGCCGGTACGGCAGAGGAATTCCTCTACCTGCTGGGTATCCTCATGCACCCGGATAACCACGAGCTGCCGTTCCCGGTGGTGCTCACCGGCCCGCGCAGTGCCGAACCCTACCTGCAGCAGTTGCATGCCTTTGTCGGTGCCACGCTGGGCGAGGCGGCGCACCGCTTGTACGAGATCATCATCGACGACCCGGCAGAAGTTGCCCGGCACATGGTCGAAGGGCTCAAGGCGGTGAAGCAGTTCCGCCGCGAGCGCAACGACGCCTTCCACTTCAACTGGTTGCTGAAGATCGAGGAAAGCTTCCAGCGCCCCTTCGACCCTACCCATCAGGCCATGGCAGAACTGGACCTGCGCCGCGATCTGCCACCGCACGAACTGGCGGCCAACCTGCGCCGGGCGTTTTCCGGCATCGTCGCCGGCAACGTCAAGGACAAGGGTATCCGCCTGATCGAGGAGCACGGTCCTTATCAGATTCGTGGCGACAGCGCTGTGCTCGATCCACTGGGGCGGTTGCTGCAGGCGTTCGTCGACCAGCACCGGATGAAGTTGCCCGGCGGGGCGGCGTATGTACCGTGCTATCAGGTTGTGACCTGACAGCACCTTGCGCTAATGCGCGTCAGTCATGCAACTTGGGGCCGCGTTGCGGCCCATCGCCGGCAAGCCAGCTCCCACAGGGATCGCCTCAGGGCTGACAGGTGTTTGTCAGAAGATATGCAGCGCCTGTGAGAGCGAGCGCCGCCCGCGCGGCGCTCGATCTCACAGGCGCTGAAGATGCTGCGGCTACCCTTGCCAGAAACCATAGAATCTCCCACAGGGATCGTATCAGGGCTGACCAAGGCTGAAGCCTCACTGGCCAACCCCCGCCATCGACCGCTCGACAAAACGAATACTGTCCCGCCCACCCCGCTTGGACTGATACAACGCCACATCACCCTGCTCGATCAGTGCCGCCAGACTCGCCGGCGGCTGGTCGAACAAGGTGGCGCCAATACTCAGCGTCACCGCCTCCGGCGTCGGCACCGTCTTGCCCGCATACAGCTGGAACTGCTCCCGCAAGATCCCACCCAGGTCCAACACCCGCTCATTGCTGGTGCCACTGAGCAATATGACAAACTCGTCCCCGCCCAAACGCGCTGCCAGCGACCGCTCCGGCAGCACCGTACGGATCATCTCGCTCAGGGCAACCAGCAACCGATCCCCGGCAATATGCCCATGCAGGTCATTGACCAGCTTGAAATTGTCGATGTCGATCAGCAGCAAAGCACCGGGCTGGGTGGGGCTGACGTTTTTGAAAAAAGGGGCTGCCCGCACTTCCAGGGCCCGCCGGTTGTACAGCGCGGTCAGTGGGTCGCGTGCCGCCAACCGGGCAATCCGCTCCTCGCGTCGGTAACGCACGGTGCCAGTCATCGACAAGGCAATCAGCATGATCGCCATCGCCCCCTCCACCAGCGAAACCTGAATGATCAGCCCGCCAAACGTGGCCAGGTCAATCAAGGTACCCGGTGCAATCGCAATGATTGCCTTGACCACATAGAACACACCATGGAGCAACAGCACGTAGCGCAGCTGCACCGCGCCAACGCTCAACGACTTGCCATGGGGCCGCAACAGGAGGCTCGCCTTGAGGGTCAGCGCCGCCACCAGCAACGAGTTGACCATCAACATCACCTTCGACCACTGCGGCCCCACGGGCAACAGCAGCAAGGCGAACCAGACCAGCACAATGATCAGCCACGCCCGTGACAAACGCTCTTGGGTAAAGCGCAGCACACCCCACAAGAAAAACCCATGGGCCACCACCAGCAAGCCATTGGCGAACCAGATGCCGATGAACAGCAAACCGAGCCCGCGCAACAAGGCCAGCACGCAACCGACCGTGATGGTGGCGAAGCCCGCGCTCCACAACAGAAGCGAGGACTCGCGAACACTGCGCCATTCAATTGCCAAATACAGGGCAGCCGCTGCTGCCAGGGCAACCGAAATGGTCAGCATCGTAGCTGGATCTAGCGCCATATACGCTTGGGCCTATCTGGTTAACAAGGAAAAAGGGCGCGATTGTATGCGCTTGTGATGACTTTTCAGAGGGGCTCTGGTCGGGAGCCTGTAAATCATAGCTCAACCGCAGGAACGCCTGCGGCAGCACCGATATCATATTGATATCACCGCAGGCTGAATAGCTGACCTGACGATCAGCCACCTTCCCTTCATGAGGCCCACGGTCAGGCCCAGGCAGCCATTTCCTTGCGCCAGATCGTTACGCTACCGCGCTGTGCTCCAGCCGGTGTCACAACACCCGCTTGATCAACGGCTCCAGGCGGCTGTAACGCAACCGCCGCAGGAACCGACGCACTTCCTTGGGGTGTTCGGCCTTCACGCCCAAGGTCTCCAGTGAATCGATCGGCGGCGCGAACCGGCGCAACCCGTCGAGCTCCGCTTCACGCGGCGCCAACCATTGCCCATGCGGGTCGTCGATCAGCAAGCCGTTCTCCAGGTCCAGGTTGAACCCCCGCGGGTTCAGGTTGTTGCCGGTCAGCAGCGAATAACGCTGATCGACCCACACCCCCTTGGCATGAAACGTATGCCCCGGATCGTTCCAGATGCGCACTTGTAGCTGCCCGCTGGCTATCGCCGCCTGGCGGCGCCGAACGAAGGTGCGCAAGGTGTCCTCGTACAGGTAAGGCAACGCGCCACTGGCACTGAACGGTTCACCTGGCGGGATATAGAAGTCGTTCGCTGTGCGGTCGCCGACAATCAACTCCACCCGCACCCCCCGCGCCAACGCTTGGTCAAGCTCGCGCATCACGACACGTGGCGGGTTGAAATACGGCGTACTGATGATGATCTGCGCCTGCGCCGCCGCCAGCAGCGCACACACGGCCCGGTTCAACCGGTTGCCTCGGCCCACCCCCAGCAGCGGTATGACCCGCAGGCCCTGCCCTGGCTCAGGGGCCGGGGCCTGATAGGCCATGCGCCGCAACCGGGCGCGCAGGCGCCGGATGTCACCGCGCAGGCTACGGGTAGAAGGTGGCGCCGGCAGATCGAGACGCGGCGTGGCGGCCGGATGCAGCAGGCGCTGCACCAGGTCGGCCATGGCATCCGCCAGTGCCGGTGACTGGAACAGGTGATAGCGGTCCAGGCGGTAGCGTTCGAAACGGTGCAAGTACACGTTGTTCAGGCTGGCACCGGTATAGATCACACAGTCGTCGATGATGCTGCCCTTGAGGTGCAACACCCCAAACAGCTCGCGGGTCTGCACCGGCACCCCATGGATGGCGATCTCCAGCCCGTGCAACTGGCGCTGGGCCTGGTACCAGGCCGCATTGCCCGGCTGACGCCCGGCCCCCAGCAGCCCGCGGCGGGCGCGGAACCAGTCGACCACAACGGTGATTTGCAGGCCTGGGCGCGCGGCCTTGGCCTGGTACAAGGCGTCCAGTACTTCCTGGCCTGCCTCGTCTTCCTGCAGGTACAGGGCCACGATGACAATGCGCCGGGTGGCCATGCCGATACGCTCGAGCAGGCAGGCACGGTAGGCCTTGGCATCGGGCAGCACCTGAATCGAGTCGGGTGCGATAGCGTAGCCTGGCAGGCTTGCCAGCAAGGTTTCGGGGTTCACTGACAATCACCTTCTCTATGCGATCACTGTCGGCCCTGCCAACGGGCAGAGCCATTCCTGGCCGCTGCGCCCTGGGTGTAAGATCGACCCGGCAACGACCTATAACAACAAGCACCACGCGAGGCCCTGTTTTCTCACTGCCCCTGACAAACCACGGCTCAGCTTGCACAGGTACAGCGCAATGGTCCACCCCGTTTCTGCAAACCCGCCGCTTTCTAGTGTAAAGCGTTGTTCGGTCAAGACCTTCGGCTTTCTGATTTTGCCCAATTTCACCACGATCGGCCTGGCATCGGCCGTCGAAACACTGCGCATGGCCAACCTGGCCGCACACCAACCCTTGTTTCGCAGTGTATTGATTGCGGCGGATGAAGCACCGGTGGTGGCCAGCAACGGCATGCGCGTACTACCCGACTACAGCATCGCCAACGCCCCTGCCCTGGACACGCTGCTGGTGGTAGGCGCCAACCCGATCGACCGTGGCCGCGGCAACCGCCCGCTGATCGAGTGGCTGCGCCACCTGGCACGGCAACACCTGCCCCTGGGCGGTATCTGCACCGGCAGTTACCTGCTGGCCAAGGCCGAGCTGCTCACCGGCTACCGCTGTACCATCCACTGGGAAGACCTACCAACCCTGCAAGCGCACTTTCCCGGCATCGTCATCTCCAGCCAGCTGTTCGAGCTGGACCGCGACCGTTATACCTGCTCGGGCGGGGTGGCGGCGATGGACATGATGCTGCAACTGGTAGCCCGCGAGCCCGGTGGCCAGGCTATTGCCGCCAAGGCCGCCGAACTGCTGCTGTGCGATCGCGTGCGTGGCGAGCGCGACCGCCAACGGGTGCCGTTGCGCACCCTGCTCGGCAGTGCCCAGCCCAAACTCAGCCAGGTGGTGGCGATCATGGAGGCCAACCTCGAGGAACCGCTGACCCTGGAGGAGCTGGCCAGCCTCAACGAGGTGACCGTGCGCCAGCTCGAAAGGTTGTTCCACAAATACCTGCAACGCACCCCCAGCCAGTACTACCTGGAACTGCGCCTGTCGCACGCACGGGAGTTGCTGCTGCGCAGCGATGTGCAGGTGCGCGAAGTGGCGCTGGCGTGCGGGTTCAGTTCGCCAGCGCATTTCTCCAAGAGCTACAGCCGGTTCTTCGGGTTGTCACCACTGGGCGAGCGGCGGCAGGCCTCGCTGCACTGACAGGGGTCATGGGCTAGGTCAGGTTCGCACCCTTTGCGCGACGTGCGTAGCCAGGTGAGTCAATCTTCCAGCGCAGAGTGAGCTGTTTCCCGGCACATCAGCATGGCCACCAGCGCCACCAGTGCCGCTGCCAGCAAGTAACCCGCCGGCGCCAATTTGCTGCCGGTCACCTGGATCAGCCAAGTGGCAATGAACGGTGCAGTGCCGCCAAAAAGCGCATTGGCCGCATTGAAGCTCAAAGCAAAACCGCTGAAGCGCACCCGCGTGGGAAACAGCTCTGCCAGCAGGCACGGCAAGGTCCCGTCGTTCATGGCCAGCATCGCACCGAACAGAATCTGGATCGCCAGGATCACCAGCAGCGGTTGCCCGTCCAGCAGGCTGAATAGCGGCACGGTCAGGCCAAGGAACAACAGCGATGCCACCACCAGCATGGTTTTGCGTCCAAACAGGTCAGACAGCCGCCCCATCAGGAAAACAAGGCCGATATAGGTGGCCAGCGACACCGTCGAAGCAATGAATGAGTCCCGCTCGCTCATGCCCATTTCAGTGGACAGATAGGTCGGCATGTAGCTGAGCAGCAAATAGAACGCCACCGCGTTCAGGCAGGTAACCCCCATGCCGATAGCCAGGCTGCGACGATGCTGGCCGAGCAGTTCGCGCAAGGGCGCCGGAGCCATGCCGGCCTTGGCTTCCAGGCGCTGCTCCATTTCCAGGAACTTGGGCGTGTCCTGCAAACTGATGCGGATGTAGCGCCCCACCAGGCCAAACGGCGCCGCTAGCAGGAACGGCAGGCGCCAGCCCCAGCTGTGCAGGGCTTCATTGCTGAGCGCTTCATGCAACAGCGCGACGAACGCTGCCCCGAACAACAGGCCCGCCGCGGTACTGGCAGGCACAATGCTGGTGTACAAGCCACGCCGGCCCGGCGGCGCGTACTCGGCCAGGAACGCTGCTGCACCGGCATACTCACCCGAAGCGGAAAACCCCTGCACCAGTCGAATCAGCAACAGCAGCGCCGGCGCCCATAGACCGATCTGGGCGTAACCGGGTAGCAAGCCGATGCAGAAGGTGGACAGCGACATGACCAGGATCGACCACGACAACGCCTTGCGCCGGCCATACCGGTCGCCGAAATGGCCCCAGACGATGCCGCCCAATGGGCGTACCAGAAACGACAGGGCGAACACTGCAAAGGTTGCCAAAAGGCTGGTGGCCTTGTCGGCCTGCGGGAAGAAGGTGGCGGCGATGATGGTGGCCAGGTAGCCATAGGCTGCGTAGTCGAACCATTCGACGAAGTTGCCCATGAAACTGGCCCGGGCAGCCCTGCGCAGGGCTTGGCGTTCGGCGCTGTGCGAAACGCCAGCGACGGCGGATGGGTCAAGGGTGGTGCTGGACATGACGGGTACCCCATGGTTGTTCTAATTGGAGGCAGGGTGTGGTGGTCATACGGGATATTGTTGTTGTGTGTAGTGGCTTTGGCGCCGACACACCGGCGCCCTCAGGGCGCTTGCGTGCCGGCGATGAAGCCGGCATCAGTCTTATGTGCGAATGATGTTGTGCTCCGGCCCATACGGGAACCGAGTGATGTTTTCGGCACCGCTGTCGTTGACGATCAGGATGTCATGCTCGCGATAGCCACCGGCCCCAGGCCGCCCTTCGGGCAGCATGATCATCGGCTCGATCGACACCACCATGCCCGGCTCCAGCACTGTGTCGATGTCTTCGCGCAGTTCAAGCCCGGCCTCGCGGCCGTAGTAATGGCTCAAGGTGCCGAATGAGTGGCCATAGCCGAAGGTGCGGTATTGCAGCAGGTCATGGCGAAGGAAAATGTCATTCAGTTCACGGGCAATGTCGCTGCAGCGCATGCCTGGGCGCACCAGTTTCAGTCCGGCTTCGTGCACCTCGACGTTGGCCTGCCATAGCCGCAAGTGCGCCTCCGGGCAGTGGTCGAGGAACAGCGTACGCTCCAGGGCGGTGTAGTAGCCGGCGATCATCGGGAAGCAGTTGAGGCTCAGGATCTCCCCCTTGCCAACCCGGCGGCTGGTGACCGGGTTGTGTGCACCGTCGGTATTGAGCCCGGACTGGAACCAGGTCCAGGTGTCCATCAGTTCGGCATCCGGGAAGCGTCGGGCAATCTCGCGCACCATCGCCTGGGTCGCGTGCAGCGCCACCTCGTACTCCGGCACCTGGTCACGCAGTGCCTCGACCACCGCAGCCCCGCCGATATCGGCTACCTGTGCACCGTGGCGGATCAGCGCCTGTTCCTCGGCCGACTTGATCATGCGCATGCGCATGCAGGGCGCGCCGATATCCACCAGCTCGGCTTTCGGATAGCAGGCCGCGAACTTGGCGTGGTTCTGCAGGTTGAGGTGGTCGTACTCCACCCCAATGCGCGAGGCCAGGGGCAACGCCTGCTGGATCGCGACGAAGTAGTTGTCACGTTGCCAGTCGGTGTAGACGATATTGTCCGTGCCGACCGTACGCCGCCACGGTTGCCCGCCATCGATATTGGCGCTGACCGAGACGACCTTGTCCTGGGTAACGACCAGCGCATAGGGGCGGCCGAACGAGCAATAGAGGAAGTCGCTGTAATAGTTGACGTTGTGGTACGAGGTGAAAATGGCCGCTTCGATGTCGTGTTCCGCCATGTACGCCCGCAGCCGGGCGTGGCGGGCGGCATATTCCTGGGCAGAAAAGGTCGGCTGCACCTTGTTGCCGTTGCGGATTTTCAGGGTCTTGGGCATTTGCATGGTCGGGTTTCCTTGTCGTTGTGAGCACGCTGTTCAGGCCGGCCGCCTGAGAAGCATTGCAACAGAACCGACAAGGGCACTTTTGTATCTATCCGACCTGGAATTGGCGGGATCGCCAATGGCGAAGGGGGCTGCCCAGCAGCCCCCGCAGGTTCCTCACTTCAGGTCAAAACGGTCCAGTTCCATGACCTTCTCCCAGGCGGCAACGAAATCGCGCGCGAACTTGGCGCCGCCATCACCGCTGCCGTACACCTCGCTCAACGCGCGCAGCTGCGCATGCGACCCAAACACCAGGTCAACGCGGCTTGCGCTCCATTTCACTTGCCCGCTCTTGCGGTCGCGGCCTTCGAACGCTTCGTTGTCTGCCGAAGTCGGCTTCCACTCCACGCCCATGTCCAGCAGGTTGCGGAAGAAATCGTTGCTCAGGGTACCGACCTTGTCGGTAAATACGCCCTGTTGACTCCCCGCATGGTTGGCACCCAACACGCGCAGCCCGCCGATCAGTACGGTCATTTCCGGCGCGGTCAAGGTCAACAGCTGCGCCTTGTCCAGCAACAACTTCTCGGCTTTGACGCTGTAGCGGCCCTTGCTGAAATTTCGGAAACCATCCGCCAGCGGCTCCAGCACGGCGAACGATTCCACGTCGGTCTGTGCCTGCGTAGCATCGGCACGGCCCGGGCGAAACGCCACACTCAGGTCATGACCGGCGTCCTTGGCAGCCTTCTCCACGGCAGCGGCACCGGCCAGCACGATCAAGTCGGCCAGGGAAATGTGCTTGCCGCTGGCAGCGAACTCGGCCTGGATGTGCTCAAGCGCCGCAACGACCTTGCCGGTGCCCTGGTTGGCCACCCAGTCTTTTTGCGGTGCCAGGCGCAAGCGACCACCGTTGGCACCGCCGCGCTTGTCAGAGCCCCGGAAGGTCGATGCTGCAGCCCAGGCCGTGGCCACCAGCTCGCCCACGCTCAGGCCCGTGGCCAGCACCTTGGCCTTGAGCGCGGCAATGTCCTGCTCGCCCACCAGCGGGTGGTCGACGTGCGGGATCGGGTCTTGCCACAGCAGCTCTTCATTGGGCATTTCCGGGCCCAGGTAGCGCGCCAGCGGGCCCATGTCGCGGTGGATCAGCTTGTACCAGGCGCGGGCGAAAGCATCTGCCAGTTGCTCAGGGTTGTCCTTGAAGCGCTTGGCGATAGACCCATAGATCGGATCGAAGCGCAGCGCCAGGTCAGACGTGAGCATCGACGGCGCGTGGCGTTTGGCCGGGTCGTGGGCATCCGGTACGGTGCCCGCGCCTTTGCCTTCCTTCGGTGTCCACTGGTGGGCACCTGCGGGGCTTTTGGTCAGTTCCCACTCGAAGTCGAACAGGTTGTTCAGGTACTCGTTGCTCCACTTCGTCGGCGTCGAAGTCCAGGTCACTTCAAGGCCGCTGGTGATGGTGTCGCCGCCCTTGCCGGTACCAAACCTGTTGGCCCAGCCCAGGCCCTGCAGTTCCAGCCCTGCGGCTTCCGGCTCGGGGCCGACATTGTCGGCAGGGCCGGCACCGTGGGTCTTGCCGAAGGCATGGCCGCCGGCGATCAGCGCCACGGTTTCTTCATCGTTCATGGCCATGCGGCCAAAGGTTTCACGGATGTCCCTGCCCGATGCGACCGGGTCGGGGTTGCCCTCCGGCCCTTCCGGGTTTACGTAGATCAGGCCCATCTGCACGGCGGCCAGCGGGTTCTCGAGGTTGCGCTCGCCACCGAGGTCTCGGCTTTGTTCCTGCGGGTGCTTGGCGGGCTCTGCCACCAGGTCCCCTTGCCCGGGCGGCTGGGCCTTGGCCTGCTCCTTGCCATAGCGGGTATCGCCGCCCAGCCAGACCTTTTCCGAGCCCCAGTAGACATCTTCGTCCGGCTCCCACACATCGGCGCGGCCGCCAGAGAAGCCGAAGGTCTTGAAGCCCATCGACTCCAGCGCCACATTGCCCGTGAGCACGATCAGGTCGGCCCAGGAAATCTTGTTGCCATACTTTTGCTTGATCGGCCACAGCAGGCGTCGGGCCTTGTCCAGGCTGACGTTGTCTGGCCAGCTGTTGAGCGGTGCGAAGCGTTGCTGGCCAGAGCCTGCGCCACCGCGGCCATCGGCAATGCGGTAGGTGCCGGCGCTGTGCCAGGCCATGCGGATGAACAGCGGGCCGTAGTGGCCGAAATCGGCCGGCCACCAGTCCTGCGAATCGGTCATCAACGCGGTCAGGTCTTGCTTCAGGGCCTGGAAATCCAAGCTTTTGAAGGCCTTGGCATAGTCGAAGTCCGGGTCCATGGGGTCAGACTTGGACGAGTGCTGGTGCAGAATTCTGAGGTTGAGCTGGTCAGGCCACCAGTCACGGTTGGTGGTGCCGCCACCTGCGGTTTGATGGAACGGGCATTTCGATTCGTTCGACATCTGCGGGTACCTATGGGTCGATTATCCAGTTTTCCGGTCTGTGCCAGATGTTCGCTCAGCCGAGCAGGCGTACGTGCCTTGCCTGATCAGGTGTAAACGGGGCCTTGCGAAGCTGTCACAACAGGTGGGTGCGGTCTTGCACAGGGGTGCTGCCCCCACCGGAGCGCGGAATTCGCGGGGCCAGGGGAAAGACTAGCCCAGCCTGGGCGCAGGTCTAATAGAGCAGCTGTTTGGCGGTGATAGGTTGGCTCTTTCAGCGCCGCAGCTTCAGCCACCAGGCCGCCGGCACATCCATACAAGGCACGACGCGGCGGCCCGTGCTTCAATACAGCGCAAACCCCTTAGCTTCGGAACCCAAGCCTCATGAACCGCAACGACCTGCGCCGCGTCGACATGAACCTGCTGGTGCTGTTCGAAGCCTTGATGATCGAACGCAACCTCACCCGCGTTGGTGAAAAGCTGTTCATCACCCAGTCCACCGTCAGCGCCGCCCTCGCCCGCCTGCGCGAACTGTTCGACGACCCCCTGCTGATCCGCAGCGGGCGCGCCATGGAGCCCACGCCACGGGCGATGCAGATCTTCGCGGAGCTGGGCCCGGCCATGGATGTGATTTCCGCGGCCATCAGCCGCGCTCGCGAGTTCGACCCGGCCAGCAGTTGCAACGTCTTCCGCCTGGGGCTGTCGGACGATGCCGAGTTCGGCCTGTTTCCGGCCTTGCTGCAGGCCCTGCGTGAAGAAGCGCCGGACATCAGCGTGGTGGTCCGGCGGGCCAACTTTCTGTTGATGCCGGGCTTGCTGGCCAGCGGTGAGATCTCGGTGGGAGTGAGCTACACCACCGACCTGCCGGCAACCGCCAAGCGCCGCAAGCTGCGCGATATCGGCGTACGGGTGCTGCGCGCCGACGCTCGCCCGGGGCCGCTGACACTCGACGAATACTGTGCCCGGCCGCATGTGATGGTGTCGTTCTCCGGTGACATGAGCGGCAACATCGACCTCGACCTGGCGCGGATCGGTCGATCCCGCAAAGTGGTGCTGGCGGTGCCGCAGTTCGGCAGCCTGCGCGCCCTGCTGCGCAACACCGAACTGATCGCCACGGTACCTGACTACGCTGCCTGTGCACTGGTCGAGGACAGTTGTCTACGCGCCGACCCTGCACCGTTCGAGATCACCGAGGCCGAGCTGTCGATGGTCTGGAGTGGCGCCCAGGACAACGACCCGGCCGAGCGCTGGCTGCGCGAGCGCATCATGCAGTTCATGGCCAGCCAGCCTTGACGATGGCCAGGCTTACTTGCCCCGCTGCATCCACGCCGCCCCCAGGCCGCTGAGGCAGATCACCGCGATACCCACCAGGCTCAAGGTATCCGGTACCTGGCTGTACACCACCAGGCCAAGCAAGCCGGCGAACACGATCTGGCAGTAGCTGAACGGTGCCAGCAACGCGGGTGCCGCATGGCGGAATGCCTGGGTCAGCAACAGGTGCGCGGTCATGCCGAAACCGCCCAGCGCCAACATCAGCAGGGCATGGTCCCAGCGCGGCACTTCCCAGAAGAACGGCACCAGCGCACTCATCGCCAGCGTATTGCACAGCCCCGCATAGAAGTTGCTAGTGGTGGGGCTGTCATGCGCGGCGAGAATACGCGTCAGCAACTGATAGAAGCAGAAGCCCAACGCCGAGCCGAACGGGTACAGAATCGCCGGGGTGAACATGGCCCCACCCGGGTGCACCACCACCAGCACGCCGATGAAACCCAGCACCACGGCCACCCACTGCGCCACGGTAACCCGCTCTTTGAGCAATGGCGCCGACAATGCGGTGACCAGCACCGGGGCGAGGAAGTTGACCGCCGTTGCCTCAGCCAGCGGCAGGTACTGCAAGCCTGTGGTGAACAGCAGGCTGGTGCTCAGCAGGCTCAGGGCGCGCAAGGTCTGCAACAGCGGGCGGCGGGTACGCAGGACGTTCAGGCCGGCCTTGGGCAGGAAAATGCCGGCCATCAGCAGGGTATGCACCACATA
Organism: Pseudomonas sp. CJQ_9; assembly: GCF_043106615.1. NCBI lineage: Bacteria > Pseudomonadati > Pseudomonadota > Gammaproteobacteria > Pseudomonadales > Pseudomonadaceae > Pseudomonas > Pseudomonas sp. CJQ_9. The sequence goes on from NZ_JBICMS010000103.1 coordinate 45,833, forward strand.
GCGCGCCCATACCACCATCACGATCGGGTAGAGGCCGCCGAGGAATTTGGACAAGGCATCGTGGCTGGCGAACAGGAACGTCGCTACCACCACCAGGGCGATGCCACGCAAGGGTTTGTTGACGCCGGACAACGGTGTACTGGAACTCATGGCTCTCTCGATGACGACGCCGCCATAGGCCGCGCCAGGGGGATGACCGCGCAAGCGGAGCCTGGCGGATGCAACAGCTGGGATTCTAGAAGAGATGCCGCAACATAAGGAAGTTCATTTGCCGCAGGCCGGGGCTGAACGCAATTTCCGTTCGCTGATCGACCACTTTGCGCGCCGCGCGCATGGCCCGTGCCGCATTGATCATCGACCATGGAGCCTCACCCGGCACACTGTACAAGGAATAGACATGCAAAGGCTCACAACCCGTAACGGCCTGGAACTGCCTGCCCTGGGCCTGGGCACCTGGCCAATGACCGGCAGCGCGTGCACCCAGGCCGTGCGCCAGGCACTGGAGTTAGGCTACCGGCACATCGACACGGCCACCGCCTACGAGAACGAAGCCGCCGTCGGCCAGGCTCTGCGCGACAGCGAGGTCCCGCGCGAGCAGGTCCACCTGACCACCAAGGTCTGGTGGGACCGGCTGCAACCCAAGGCAATGCGCGCGTCGCTGGAAGCCAGCCTGCGGGCACTGGGCACCGAGCAGGTGGACCTGTTCCATATTCACTGGCCCGGCCAGCATGAAGACCTGGCCCGCAGTATCGAGACCTTGGTGGCCCTGCGTGAAGAAGGCAAGGCACGCCACATTGGTGTGGCCAACTTCCCCTTGGGGTTGCTACGCGAGGTCGTGGAACAGCACGGGGCGCCGTTGTCGGCGATCCAGGTGGAGTACCACGTGCTGCTCGGCCAGCAGCCGCTGCTCGATTACGCCCGTCGCCACGATCTGCTGCTCACCGCCTATACCCCGCTGGCCCGCGGCCAGGCGGCGGCGCACCCGGTGATCCAGGCTATTGCCGGCAAGCACGGCGTACTGCCCAGCCAGGTGGCGCTCAAATGGTTACTGGACCAGGACGGTGTGGCGGCGATCCCCAAGGCCAGCAGCCGCGAAAACCAGTTGGCCAACCTGGCGGCGCTGAACGTGCAACTGGATGACGAGGACCGCGCTGCGATTGCCGAGCTACCGAAAGACCAGCGAGTGGTCAGCCCGGCCTTTGCCCCGGACTGGAATAGCTGACCAGGGCCGCGCGGGAGGCGCTCAGTGGCGGGCGCCACTCACCAGGTAATTGATTAATGCGGGCTCATCTGCCAGGTCAATGGCCCGCACTGGGCGCGACAGGTTCCCCAGGACTGCGTCGCAGAATGCCACCGCGGTTGGGTCCTGGGCATAGCAACGCAGCAGCCAGTCGCCCCCGTCGCCGAGCAACTGCAGCGCCACTGCCCGGCCGATGCCTTGGCGGCGGTACTTCTTCAAGATGAACAGGTCGGCCAGCTCCAGGGCGTGAATGCCAGGCAGCTCGCTGCGCTCGACCAGCACGAAACCGGCGATGAAACCGTCGGCCAGCACCAGGTAGGCACCCCAGCCGGCAGCCTGCCAATAGCGCTGCAGGTGTTCGTCATGAATGTAGAAGCGGCCGTCCAGTTCCACATCTTCCTCTTCCCAGTCGGAAGATTCATAGGCATAGAACTGGTACAGGTTGCGGATCAGCGGCGCCTGGTCGGCGGTGGTTGGCAATAGCGTGATAGGCGGCATGATGCGGCGCTCGGGTAAAACGGCGGATTCTAGATCATCCCGCCATTGCAGGCCTGCATATGCCGTCAATCCTGCTCGGCAAACGCCTGCCCGGCATCCCAGCCACCGCCTAGCGCGGCCACCAGTTGCACACTGGCCACCAAGCGCCCTTGCAGCAGGTTCAGCACACTGCGCTCGTTACTCAACGCGGTGGCCTGCACGTTGACGACGTCCAGGTAACCGATCAAGCCTGCGCGGTACTGGTTTTCGGTCAGGCGCAGCGATTCGCGGGCGGCATCCAGCGCTTCCTGGCGCACCACCGCTTCATCACCGTAGACCTTCAACTGCACCAGCAGGTTTTCCACTTCCTTGAAGCTGTCCAGCACGGTCTGCCGGTACTGCGCCACGGTCTGGTCATACACTGCCACGGTACGGTCAACCTCGGCGCTGCGCTTGCCGGCGTCGAACAGGGTAAGCGCCAGTTGCGGCCCCACCGACCAGTAGCGGTTGGGCAATTCGATCCAGTTGTTGAAACTGCTGCTGGAATACCCCCCATTCATGCTCAGGCTGAGGTCCGGGAAGTACGCCGCCCGCGCCACGCCGATATTGGCGTTGGCAGCCATTACATTGCGCTCGGCCGCAGCAATGTCTGGCCGACGCTCAAGCAATTGCGAAGGCAGTGACACTGGAATGCGCGGCAGCGCAGGGATAGCCTTGCTGTCGGCCAGGTTGAAGTCGGCCGGGGGCTTGCCCAGCAACACCGCAATGGCGTTCTCGAACTGTGCACGCTGCCAGATCAGGTCGATCAGGTCAGCCTGGGTGCTTTTCAGCTGGGTGCGCGCCTGGGCAACCGCATCGGGGCCGGCAACGCCGGCGCGGTACTGGTTTTCATTCATCCGCAACGAACGCTGATAAGCTGCCACGGTCGCCTCGAGCAAGCGCTTCTGCTCGTCGATTACCCGCAGTTGCAGGTAGTTCTGCACCAGTTCCGACTGCTGGCTCAAGCGGATCGAGGCGAGGTCGGCGAGGCTGGCTTGGGCACTGGCCTGGTTGGCACTCAGGGTTTCCCGCAACTTGCCCCACAGGTCGATTTCCCAGCTCACGCCCAACTGCGCATTGTAGGTGTCGCGTATACCGCTGCTGTTGTTGGACAGGCTGGAGCTGGAGCTACCGGTCCCCTGCGCCGAGCGGTTCTTGCTGGCACTCAGGTCAAGGCTGGGAAACAGCGACGCACGGCTGCTGCGCACCAGCGCCTGGGCCTGGCGGTACTGGGCTTCGGACTGCGCCACGGTCTGGTTGCTGCGGTTCAGTTCCTCGACCAGCGCATTGAGCCCGGCGTCGCCATAGATTTCCCACCAGGCGCCACGGGCGATGGCATCGGACGGCGTCGCCTGGGTCCAGCCCTCGGCGTGTTTGAACTGCGCCGCCGTGCTGTCCAGCGCCGGGCGCTGGTAGTCCGGGCTCAGGGTACAGGCACTGAGCATGGCCACGCACAACCCGGCGCTGAGCAGGCGCGAGCCACGCCCGCGGGTCAACGCCTGCAGGCCACGGTGCAGTGGGGAGTGGGCAAATGTCATAGCGGGGTTTCCATGGCGGCGTCGGTGCGCACACCGCGCCAACGGTTGAAGCGGTGGCGCAGGCGGTCGAGGTACAGATAGACCACCGGCGTCGTATAAAGGGTCAGGATCTGGCTGAACACCAGGCCACCGATGATGGTCAGGCCCAGCGGCTGGCGCATTTCGGCGCCTTCGGCCCGGCTCAGCAGCAGCGGCAAGGCACCGAGGATGGCCGCCAAGGTCGTCATCAGGATGGGCCGCAGGCGCAGCAGGCACGCGCGGCGAATCGACTCCTCCGGAGACAGGCCCTGATGACGCTCAAGCTGCAGGGCCAGGTCGATCATCAGGATGGCGTTCTTCTTCACCACACCAATCAGCAGGAACAACCCCAGCAGCGAGATCAGGCTGAACTCGCCACCGGTCAGGTACAGCGCCAGCAAGGCACCGACGCCGGCCGACGGCAACGTGGAGAGAATGGTCAGCGGGTGAATGTAGCTTTCATACAGAATACCCAGCACCAGGTACACCAGCAGCAATGCACCCAGGATCATGAACGGCTGGCCCTGCTGGGTCTTGGCAAAGGCATCGGCGCTGCCGCCGAGCTTGGCGATCACCCCCTCCGGCAGGCCCAGGGTCGCCACTGCCCGCTCCACGGCGGCCAGGGCCTGGTCGGGGCTGTAGCCCTCGGCAATGTCGAAGGCGATGTCTTCGGCAGCAAACTGGCCTTCGTGGCTGACCCTGTCGTTGGCCAGGGTATTTTCGTAGTGGGCGATGGTCGACAACGGCACCCGGGCGCCGTCAGCGGTGATCACCTGCACTTGTTCGAGGGTGCTGGGGTCCCAGGCGTATTTCGGGTTGATTTCCAGCACCACCTGGTACTGGTTGAGGCTGTCGTAGATGGTGGAGATCTGGCGCTGGCTGTAGGCGTTGTTCAGCACCGTGGTGACCATGTCCATGTCGATCCCCAGCCGCTTGGCCTGGTCGCGGTCCACCACCAGCGTCACCTGCTGGGTGCCACCCCCATCGCGGGCGTCGATGGCAGTCAGCTGCGGCAGCGCGCGCAGCGCCGCGACCACCTTCGGGAACCACTCGCGCAACGCCGCCAGGTCGCCGCTTTGCAGGGTGTACAGGTACTGCGAGGAGGTCTGGTCACGCCCGCCACCCCCCAATTGCAGGTCCTGGTCGGCCATCAGGAACAGCCGCCCACCCGGCACCTTGGGCATCTCTTTGCGCAGGCGCTCGATCACTTTTTGCGCGTCCAGCTTGCGCTCGCTGATCGGCTTCAGGCGCACCAGTATCATGGCGTTGTTGGTACCGCTGTTGCCACCGATGAAGCCGGCAACGCTCTGCACCGCAGGGTCGGCGAGCAAGGCGCGACGGTAGGTTTCCATCTTCGGCTGCATCACGCTGAAAGACAGGCCATCGTCACCGCGGATAAAGCCCATCAGTTGGCCGGTGTCCTGCTGGGGCATCAGCGTCTTGGGCACCACCACATACAACGCGATATTCAGGCCAATGGTTGCCAGCAGGCTGAACAGGGTCAGGCGCTTGTGGCGCAGGGCCCAACCCAAGCTGCGGTCATAGGCGTCAACCATGCGCAGGTGGAGCTTGTCGCTCCAGCGTTGCAGGCGGGTCTGCTCGGCGTTGTGCGGCCTGAGCCAGCGCGCGCAGAGCATCGGCGTAAGGGTCAACGACACCACCAGCGACACGATGATTGCCGCCGCCAAAGTGATGGAAAATTCCTGGAACAGGTTGCGCACGATGCCGCCCATGAACAGGATGGAAACGAACACCGCCACCAGCGAGACGTTCATCGACAGCAAGGTGAAGCCGACTTCCTTGGCGCCCAGGAAGGCCGCCTTCATGGGTGGCTGGCCGTCTTCGATGTGCCGGGAAATGTTCTCCAGCACCACGATGGCATCGTCCACCACCAGGCCGGTGGCAAGGATCAGCGCCATCAGTGACAGGTTGTTGAGCGAGAAACCACACAGGTACATGACAGCGAAAGTCCCCACCAGCGATACCGGCACCGCCAGGCTGGGGATCAGCGAGGCGCGCAGGCTGCCGAGGAACAGGTAGACCACCAGGATCACCAGCACCACCGCGATCAGCAGGGTGTGCTCGGCCTCCTTGAGGCTGGCATTGATGACCGGCGACCGGTCCATGGCCACGTTCAGTTGCACGCTGGCGGGCAACAGCGACTGCAGGGCCGGCAGCTGCGCCTTGATCTGCCCGACTGTCTCGATGATATTGGCGCCAGCCTGGCGGTTGACCACCAGCAGCACTGCCGACTGGTCATTGAAGAAGCCACTGTTGTAGCGGTTTTCGACCCCGTCGGTAATCGCAGCCACGTCGGACAGACGCAGAATGGTCCCATTCTGCTGGCGAATGACGATGGGCTCGTAGTCCTTGGCCTTCTCCAACTGGTCATTGGCGCGCACCTGCCAGTTGCGCTCGGCGTCTTCGACAAAACCCATGGGCCGGCGCTGGTTGGCGTTGGCCACCGCGGTGCGCACTTCATCCAGTGACAGGCCGTACTGGTTGAGCAATTGCGGTTCGACGGCAATGCGCACCGCCGGCAACGAGCTGCCGCCGATCTGCACCTCCCCTACCCCGGACACCTGGGCCAGGCTCTGCGCCAGAATGGTGTCGGCCAGGTCGTACAGCTGCCCCTTCTGCAACACGTCCGAGGTCAGCGAAAGCACCATGACCGGCGCCTGCGATGGGTTGATCTTCTTGTAGGTAGGCATGCTGCGCATGCCGCTGGGCAGCAGGTTGCGGGTGGCATTGATGGCCGCCTGCACTTCACGCGCCGCACCGTCGATATCACGGCCTATCTCGAAACCGATGATCACCCGCGTCGAGCCCTGGTTGGAGCTGCTGGTCAGGGTGGTCACGCCAGCGATGCTGCCCAGCTTGCGCTCCAGTGGCGTGGCCACGGTAGAGGCCATGACCTCGGGGCTGGCACCGGCCAGGTTGGCCGACACCACGATCACCGGGAAATCCATTTCCGGCAGTGGCGCAACCGGCAGCAGCTTGAAGCTGACCCCACCCAGCAGCATGATCGCCAGGCTCAGCAGCATCGTCGCCACCGGGCGACGAATGAACGGACCCGACAGATTCATGCTTCGGCCTGCTTCGCACTATCGGCCGGGCGCCAGCGGCGCGCCAGGCGGTCGAAGTACAGGTAGATGACCGGCGTGGTGAACAACGTCAGCACCTGGCTGACCAGCAAGCCACCGACCATCACCAGGCCCAGCGGCTGTCGCAGCTCGGCGCCGGAGCCTGTGGCCAGCATCAGTGGCACGGCCCCGAACAGCGCCGCCAGGGTGGTCATCAGGATTGGACGGAAGCGCAACAGCGCCGCCTGGTAGATGGCGTCACGGGGGGTCATGCCTTGGTGGCGTTCGGCTTCGAGGGCGAAGTCGATCATCATGATCGCGTTCTTCTTGACGATGCCGATCAGCAGGATGATGCCGATGATTGCGATCATGCCCAGGTCGTTGCCGCTGATGAGCAAGGCCAGCAAGGCGCCGACGGCCGCCGACGGCAGCGTCGAGAGGATGGTCACCGGGTGGATGTAGCTCTCGTACAACACGCCCAGCACGATGTACATGGTAACCACCGCTGCCAGAATCAGCAGCAAGGTGCTCGACAGCGAGGCCTGGAAGGCGTCCGCCGCCCCCTGGAAGCGGGTTTGCACCCCCAGCGGCATGCCGATGTCCTTCTGGACCTGCTCGATCACCTGCACCGCTTCACCCAGTGACGCGCCATGGGCCAGGTTGAAAGACAGGGTCACGGCCGGGAACTGGCCAATGTGCGAGATCGCCAATTGGGCCTGACGCTGCTCGATACGCGCCAATGCCGACAGGCGTACCTGGCCGCCATCGGCAGCCTTGACGTGGACCGACTCCAGCGCCTGCGGGCCGATCACCGCGGCATCTTTGGCCTGCAGCACCACGCGGTACTGGCTGGCCTGGGTGTAGATGGTCGAGATCTGCCGCTGGCCAAACGCGTCGTACAAGGCGTTGGTGACCTGCGACACGGTGATGCCCAAACGGCTGGCCATGTCGCGGTCGATGACCAGGTACACCTGCAGGCCTTTGTCCTGCAGGTCACTGGCCACATCGGCCAGCTCGGGGCGCTGCTGCAGCGCCTGCACCAATGTGCCGCTCCATTGCGCCAACAGGTCGGCATCGGGCGACGACAGGCTGAACTGGTACTGGGTGCGGCTGACGCGGTCTTCGATGCTCAGGTCCTGCACCGGTTGCATGAACAGGCGAATGCCCACCAGGCGGTCGACTTGCGGCTGCAGCCGGCTGATCACTTCGCTGGCCGTGACGTCGCGTTCGCCGTGGGGCTTGAGGTTGATCAGCAAGCGGCCGCTGTTGAGCGTGGCGTTGTCACCATCGACACCAATATAGGACGACAGGCTTTGTACGGCCGGGTCCTGCAGGATCACCTTGCTCAAGGCCTGCTGGCGCTCGCTCATGGCGGCGAACGAAGTGGACTGCGGCGCTTCGGAGATGCCCTGGATGACCCCAGTGTCCTGCACCGGGAAGAAGCCCTTGGGCACCACCATGTAGAGGAACACCGTCAACGCCAGGCTTGCCACCGCCACCAGCAACGTCAGTGGCTGGTGCCTGAGCACCCATTGCAGGGCGCTGCCGTAGTGTTTGATCAGCCAGTCGATCCAGGCGCCACTGGCACAGTAGAACCGGCCCTGCTCTTCTGCCTTGGGTTCACGTTTGAGCAGGCGCGCGCACATCATTGGCGTCAGGGTCAGCGACACCACCAGGGAAATCAGGATGGCCACCGCCAGGGTGATGGCGAACTCGCGGAACAGGCGGCCGACCACGTCGGCCATGAACAGCAGCGGGATCAGTACCGCAATCAGCGAGAACGTCAGCGATATCAGGGTGAAGCCGATTTGCCGGGCGCCCTTGAGCGCGGCCTGCATGGGCGTTTCGCCCTCTTCGATATGGCGGGAAATGTTCTCCAGCATGACGATGGCGTCGTCGACCACGAAGCCGGTGGCGATGGTCAGCGCCATCAGCGTGAGGTTGTTGACCGAGAAGCCGGCCAGGTACATCACGCCGAAGGTGCCGATCAGCGACAGCGGTACCGCGATGGACGGAATGAGGGTGGCGCTGGCCCGGCGCAGGAAAACGAACGTGACCATGACCACCAGCACGATGGCGATCAGCAGTTCGTGCTGGACATCTTTGACCGCGGCGCGGATGGTCTGGGTACGATCGGTGAGCACCGACACATCCAGGCCCGCAGGCAGGTTGTCGGTGATCGACGGCAGCAGCGCCTTGATGCGGTCTACCACTTCGATCACGTTGGCACCCGGCTGGCGCTGGATGTTCAGCAGTACCGCATGGTTTTCGTTGGCCCAGGCTGCCAGGCGCTCGTTCTCGGCACCGTCGACGATTTCGGCCACGTCCTTCAGGCGCAGCGGCGCACCGTTGTTGTAGGCCAGGATCAGGTTGGCGTATTCCTCGGGGGAGCGCAGCTGGTCGTTGGCGTCGAGCATCGACACGCGGGTGGGCCCGTCGAAGTTGCCCTTGGGCTGGTTGACGTTGGACGCGCCGATCAGCGTGCGGACATCTTCAAGGTTCAGGCCATTGGCCGCCAAGGCATCGACATTGACCTTGATCCGCACCGCCTGGCGCTGGCCCCCGGCGATGCTCACCATGCCCACGCCGCTGATCTGCGCAAGCTTCTGCGCCACCCGGGTATCGACCAGGTCGTTGAGCTTGGGCAGCGGCATGGTCTTGCTGGAAATGGCCAAGGTCAGCACCGGCGTGTCGGCCGGGTTGACCTTGTTGTACACCGGCGGCGCCGGCAGGTCGCTGGGCAGCAGGTTACTGGCGGCGTTGATCGCGGCCTGTACCTGCTGCTCGGCAACGTCCATGTTCATGTCCAGGTTGAAACGCAGTGTGAGCACCGATGCGCCGCCGGAGCTGGTCGAGGCCATTTGCTCAAGCCCAGGCATCTGGCCGAACTGGCGCTCCAGTGGCGCGGTCACCGCGCTGGTCATGACCTCCGGGCTGGCGCCGGGGTACAGGGTCATGACACGGATGGTCGGGTAGTCCACCTGCGGCAAGGCAGAAACCGGCAGCAGCTTGTAGGCGATCAGGCCGGCCAGCACGATGGCCAGCATGCTCAGCGTGGTGGCGACCGGCCGCAGGATGAACAGGCGCGAGAGGTTCATGCGCCCGCCTTGCCTGCTGCGGCACCAGGCTGCGCTTGCCCTGGCTGGCCCTCACCGGCATGTGCCGACCCTTTCGCATCCTGGCCCTGCAGTTTCTGGCCTGGGGTCGTCGGCACCTGCGAGCTGTTTTCGACCACCTCTACCTTGGTGCCCTCGCGCAGGCGGTCGGTACCTTCCAGTACCAGGCGGTCGCCGGCCTTCAGGCCATCGAGAATGACGCTGTGCTCGCCATCACTGGCGCCGACCTTGAGCTTGCGTACATTGACCGTACTCTGGTCGTTGACGACGTAGGCGAACGTGCCGTCGTTACCGAACTGAATGGCTGCCGCCGGGGCCATGACCACCTGCTTGAGGGTGTCGGCCAGCAAACGCACGTTGACGAACTGGTTGGGGAACAGGGCCAGGTCCTTGTTCTCGAAGCGGCCCTTGAATTTCAGGGTGCCGGTGGTGGTGTCGATCTGGTTGTCGATACTGGCCAGTACCCCCTTGGACTGCAGCTTGCTGTCACTGCGGTCCCAGGCCTCGACCGGCAGGCTGGCGCCGCTGCGGTAACGCTGCAGCACGGTGTCCAGTTCGGTTTCCGGCAAGGTGAAGGCAACGCTGATGGGCTCGGTCTGGGTGATGACCACCAGGGCATTGGTGTCGTTGGCCGCTACCAGGTTCCCCAGATCGAGCTGGCGCAGGCCCACCCGGCCGTTGATCGGGGCGCGGATCTGGGTGAACTCCAGGTTCAGCCGGGCATCGTTGACTTGCGCCTGGTTGGTCTTGACCAGGCCCTGAAACTGCGCCACCTGGGCCTCGGCCGTGTCGAGGGTCTGCTTGGCGATACTGTCTTCGGCGTACAAGCCTTTGTAGCGGGCCAAGTCGACCTGGGCGTTCTTCAACTGCGCCTGGTTCTGTGCCAGCGTGCCTTCGGCCTGCTGCAGCGCGATCCGGTAGGTGCGCGGGTCGATTTCGGCGAGCAGGTCGCCGGCCTTGACCTGCTGGCCTTCCTTGAAGTGGATTTTGACCAGCTCGCCTGCCACGCGGCTGCGCACGTTGACCGTGTTGGTCGCAGTCACTGTACCCAGCGCCTTGTAATACAGCGGGAAGTCACCCACGGTCACGGGTTCGACCCGCACAGGCACCGGATCGGTGGAACCACCGAAGCCCGGGCGGCCGCCCATGCCCATGCCTTTGCCACCACGCCCGCCGCTGGCGTCCTTATGCCCAGGCGTTGCTGCAGGCCACAGCCACCAGGCCAGCGCAGCCACCAGCAGCAGGATCAGCAGGCCGAGCAGCCAGCGACGAGGGGAACGGGAATTGGACGCTTGCATGGGTTGAACGAACCTTGTTCGGAATGACGGCTTGGGGAGGGTGAACGATAAGCACTGGCATCGTTTTAGCAAAGGGCCTTTACCAGAGGTTTACCTTTGGCTGACGTTGCCAAGACGCGGAATTTTAAATGAAAACGGCCCGGAACGTGTTCCAGGCCGTTACAGGGTGTTGCTTGGAGCGCGCTGAGGGCTGTGGGGTTCCACAGCCTGCGCCGGCCCCTTCGTGGCTAAGCCTGCTTATACAGGGCTGCCACGACCTGCAAGCGCTACGCTACAGGGGCGCTGCTTACTTCAGTACCGCCAGTGCAGCCTCGTAGTCCGGTTCTTCAGCGATTTCGCCGACCAGCTCGCTGTGCAGCACTTTATCGTTCTCGTCCAGCACCACCACGGCGCGGGCCGCCAGGCCAGCCAGCGGGCCATCGGCGATTGCCACGCCGTAGTTTTCGAGGAACTCGCGGCCACGCAGGGTCGACAGGTTCTTCACGTTCTCCAGCCCCTCGGCGCCGCAGAAACGTGCCTGCGCAAACGGCAGGTCGGCGGAGATGCACAGCACCACGGTGTTGGCGACATCGTTGGCCTGGGCGTTGAACTTGCGCACCGAAGTGGCACAGGTTGGGGTGTCGACGCTCGGGAAGATGTTCAGCACCTTGCGCTTGCCGGCGTAGTCTTTCAGCGACTTGTCAGCCAGGCCTTCACCCACCAGGGAAAAAGCCGGAGCCTGGGCGCCGGCCTGTGGCAGGTTGCCGTTGACCTGAACCGGGTTGCCTTTGAGAGTCACTTGAGCCATGACGAAATCCTTATGCGGGGTTTGAAAAGGACACCGAGTTAAGCATGAAGGCGGCCGAGTGCCTATGGGGGCGGGTGAATTTGTTCTATTCCCGGATAATGTTTGTGAACAAACTTCCGGCTTTCTCGCCCCTTGCCGGGTGAGTTTCACGCGCAAAAAAACCCGGGCGGCGCCAGCCAACCCGGGCTTGTTTCATAGCCCGCCGTGACTCAGCCCAGCAGGCCGTACACCACCGAAGTCAGCGCAACCAGGCCCACCACTACGACGAATACGTTGGACGCCGCGCCGCTGTACTTGCGCATGGACGGTACACGGCGGATGGCGTACATCGGCATCAGGAACAGCAGCACCGCAAGGATCGGGCCGCCGAGCGATTCGATCATGCCGAGGATGCTCGGGTTGAGGGTGGCGACGATCCAGCACACTACCAGCATCAACCCTGCAACCACCCGGTCCAGGGACTTGGCACCCGGGCGGGCGCCGGTCTTGGCGATAATGCCCTTGAGGCCTTCACTGGCACCGATGTAGTGGCCGAGGAACGACTTGGCGATGGCCACGAAGGCAATCAGCGGCGCGGCAAACGCGATGGTGGGGTTGCTGAAGTGGTTGGCCAGGTACGACAGGATCGACAGGTTCTGCGCCTTGGCTTCAGCCAGCTGGGCGCTGCTCAGGGTCAGCACGCAGCTGAACACGAAGAACAGCACCATCACCACCATCAACAGGTGGGCACGGCGCAGAATCTGCCCGCTGCGCTCATCGGCGTGGTCGCCGTAGCGGCGTTTCTGATCCACGGCGAAGGCCGAGATGATCGGCGAGTGGTTGAAGGAAAACACCATCACCGGAATGGCCAGCCACAAGGTGTGCAGGAAGGCCGAGGCCGGTGGCACCTGGGTGGCGCTATCGAGGATACCGCCAGTCCAGTGCGGCACCAGGTACAGGCCCAGCAGCGCCAGGGCAACGATGAACGGGTACACCAGCAGGCTCATGACTTTGACCGTGGCCTGCTCGCCGCAGCGCACGATGGCCAGCAGGCCAAGAATCAGCACGAACGACAGCATGGCCCGTGGCGGTGGCTGCAGGTGCAACTGGTGCTCGATGAAGCTGGACACGGTGTTGGTCAGCGCCACGCTGTAGATCAGCAGGATCGGGAAGATGGCGAAAAAGTACAGCACGGTGATCGAGGTGCCCGCCGTGCTGCCGAAATGCTCCTTGACCACCTCGGTGATATCACCACCGGTGCGCCCGGAAAGCACGAAACGGGTCAGCCCACGGTGGGCGAAATAGGTCATCGGGAATGCCAGCACGGCCAGGATCAGCAGCGGCCAGAAGCCGCCAAGGCCGGCGTTGATCGGCAGAAAAAGGGTGCCAGCACCGATGGCGGTGCCGAACAGGCCCAGCATCCAGGTGGTGTCGTGCCGCGCCCAGTTATCGAGGGTGGCGGGGGTCGATTCTGCAAAGCGTTGTTCAACGCTTGGGGCCTGCTCATTCATTCCGGGTGAAGCTCCACTCGCAAGACTGCAACAGGCTGAGAATGGCGAAATAGTGCGTTCGCCCAACTCAACCGGAAAAGAGGGGCGCGATTGTGCACGGAAAGGTTGCACTTGCGAAGCCCTTTTCCGAGGGGCGGTTGCACTTGTCTTTACAAGTGGCAGGCATCGCGGGTGTTGCGCGGTGGATGCAGGAGCGGCCTTGCAGCGCGAACGGGGTGCTCAGCACCCCGATGCAGGGTTACTTCTGGACGGCAGCAAACGCCTCGGCTACCCGTTGAAGGTTGGCCGGGCGCAGGCCGGACATGCACACGCGGCCGCTATCGATCAGGTACACGCCAAATTCGTCGCGCAGGCGGCGGACCTGCTCGACGCTGAAGCCGGTGTAGCTGAACATGCCACGCTGGCGCAGGAAGAACTGGAAGTCCTGGCCTGGAAGCAGCACGGCCAGGGCATCGACCAGCGCCTGGCGCATATCCAGAATGCGCTTGCGCATCACTTCGACTTCCTCGGCCCACTGGGCATTCAGGCCGGCATCGCCGAGCACACCAGCCACCAGTTGGGCACCGAAATTGGGCGGGCTGGAATAGTTGCGGCGCACGGTGGCCTTGAGCTGGCCCAGCACGCTCTGTGCGGTGGCCGCGTCGTCGCACACCACTGACAAGCCACCGACCCGCTCGCCATACAGTGAGAAGATTTTCGAGAACGAGTTGCTGACCAGGCACGGTACGCCGGCACGGGCCATTTCGCGGATGGCGTAAGCGTCTTCGACCAGGCCTTCGGCAAAGCCCTGGTAGGCGATGTCGAGGAACGGGATCAACTGGCGGGCCTTGACCACTTCGACCACTTGCTGCCACTGGTTCTGGGCCAGGTCGGCACCGGTCGGGTTATGGCAGCACGGGTGCAGCAGGACCACGCTATTGGCCGGCAGCGCTTGCAGGGTGGCCAGCATGCCGTCGAAGTCGACGCCGCGGGTGGCTTGATCGAAGTACGGGTAGGTGTTTACCTTGAAGCCGGCACCCTCGAAGATGGCACGGTGGTTGTCCCAGGTCGGGTTGCTGACCCAGACTTCCGACTGCGGAAAGTAGCGCTTGAGGAAGTCGGCGCCGACCTTCAACGCGCCAGAGCCACCTACGGTCTGCACCGTGGCCACGCGCCCACCCGTCACGGCCGGGTGATCGGCGCCGAACAGCAGCGCCTGAATCGCCTGACGGTAGCTGGCCAGGCCTTCCATAGGCAGGTACAGGGACGCTTCATGGTCCTGGCCGGCGATGCGCTTTTCCACCGCATCCACCGCCGCCAATTGCGGCACCACGCCGGCCTCATCGTAATACAGGCCGATGCTCAGGTTGACCTTGTCGGCACGCGGGTCGGCCTTGAAAGTTTCCATCAACGAGAGGATCGGGTCGCCGGCATAGGCATCGACATGTTTGAACACAGCGTGCAGCTCCTTGGATCAGGACAGTACGAAAAGTCAGCCCTGAGCATACCCGCACACACGGCTCAGGAACATCCACTAATGTGCAAGGTTGTCTATGCAACATTGCATGGCCAGGTTTTTATGCTGGCAGTGATGGCCCCATCGCCGGCAAGCCAGCCACAGGGATCGCATCAGGGCTGGCAGGTGTTTGTCAGAAGATATGCAGCGCCTGTGAGATCGAGCGCCGCCCGCGCGGCGCTTCGCGGGTAAACCCGCTCCTACGTTTGTTTCGGGCCAATTATGCCGGTGGGATTTGCTCGCGAACGCCTTGGCGCCCACCACGATATCGCGTCGTAAAAACAAGGCGGTCGCGCGCGTCCGGCACAGGCAATACTGGCCCGAAACAAATGTAGGAGCGGGTTTACCCGCGAAGCGCCGCTCGGGCGGCGCTCGATCTAACAGCCGCTGCAGATGCTACGGCTACCCTTGCCAGAAACCATAGAATCTCCCACTGTGGGAGCTGGCTTGCCGGCGATGAGGCCGGATCAGCCAAGCAACGCTTTCAGGTCTTGCAATTCCTGCTCGGTCAGCGCCACTCCCTCTTCTTCGGCCACCTCGCGCTCGCGGTAACGCCGTTCACCCGGCATGCGCGTCAACCCTGCCCCCTGCATCTGCTCCACCAGATCGCGACTGCGCTGGGCAAAACGCTCGCCCTCGGCCTTGCTCGGGTCGATGACGATGATCAGTTGCCCGGTCCATGGCGTTTTCGCCCCCGGGTGCTCCGACCAGTCGAACTCCCAGGAGAAATGCCCGCCTGTCAGTGCTGCCGCCAGCAATTCGACCATCATCGACAGCGCCGAGCCCTTGTGCCCGCCGAATGGCAGCAAGGCACCGCCCTCGAGAATCGCCTTGGGCTCGGTGGTTGGTTCGCCATTGGCATCGACACCCATGCCTTCGGGAAGCAGCTGGCCGGCACGCGCGGCAATCTGCACGTCGCCGTGGGCCATGGCGCTGGTGGCCATGTCGAAGACGATCGGGTCATGCTCGGCGCAGGGTGCTGCAAAGGCGATAGGGTTGGTGCCGAACAGAGGCTTGCGGGCCCCATGCGGCACGACGCAGGTCATGCTATTGACCACACTGAGGGCCACCAGGCCCTCTTCAGCGAACGGCTCCACGTCTGGCCACAAGGCGGCGAAATGGTGCGAGTTGTGGATCGCCAGCACGGCAATGCCGGCGTTGCGCGCCTTGGCCACCAACAGGTCGCGGGCCGCCGCCAGTGCGGGCTGGGCGAACCCGCCAGCGGCATCGACGCTGACATAGCCGGCGGCAAGGTCACTGACCTTGGCCACGGCCCGCCCATCGACCCAGCCGCTGTTCAGCGTGGACACGTACCCCGGCATGCGGAACACCCCATGGCTATGGGCACCATCGCGCTGGGCGCTGGCACAATTGTGGGCCAGCACCCTGGCCACGCTGTCGCTGCAGCCATGGCGCTGGAAGATAGCCTGCAGCAGGCCTTGCAGCTCGGTAAACGGCACGCGCACGACGGTGCCGGTGGACGGTGCGGACATCTGAAGCTCCTTGTTGATTTTGGAGTGGCTACAGCGTTGCAACGGCAAAACTTTCCCGCGAGTGACAGCTATCTGTCAAATGTTGACTTAATGGCAGAAAACATTCATTTTCTTCCCAAGCCTTACCTTCTGGAGCCCCAGCATGAGCCAACCGATCAAGCAACGCCTGGAAGCCAGCCTCGACGGGGCCGCAGCGTCAGGCCGCAAGATCGCCACCTACATGCTCGCCAACCTGCACGAACTGCCGTTCCAGACCTCGGCCAGCATCGCCGCCAAGCTGGGCGTCAGCGAATCCAGTGTCGGGCGGTTTTGCCGCTCCCTGGGTTATGCCCACCTCAAGGCACTTAAGCAAGACCTGCAGAGCGACCTGGGCGATGGCCCGTGGCTGGTGGGCGACCGCTTGCACGATTACCGCCAGCGCCAGGACGCCAGCGACAACGGCGGCAGCCTGGAACTGGAAATGGCCGCCCTGGTGCGCGTGCACGAGTACCGCCAAGGCCCGGCCTGGCACAACGTGGCCCAACGCCTGGCGAGCAAGCGCCGGGTCTTTGTTGCAGGCTTTCAGACCGAGCGCGGCCTGGCCATGTGCATGGGCCACTTGCTGCAATACCTGCGCGATGGGGTGCAACTGGTCGATCTCAGTGCCGGGCACTTTGCCGACGTGCTGCTCGGTAACGCCGCAGACAGCGCCCTGGTGGTGTTCGAGGCGCGCCGTTATTCCCGCCATGCCCTGTTGCTGTGCCAAAAGGCGCGCGAGGCGGGCATTGCGGTCACCTTGGTGACCGACACTTTCTGTGACTGGGCCGATGCCAACGCCGACGAGGTGTTCCGCATACCCACCGAATTCAATCTGTTCTGGGAATCCACCTCGGCCATGCTGTCGTGGGTACACCTGATGGTCAACGAGGTCTGCAAGAAACTCGGGCCGGATGTTGAAAAGCGCTTGGAAGCAACTGCCGCTCTACATAACGAGTTCGTCGGCTACACCACGTGGTCGGCGGGCAAACAACAATAGCAAGAGTGCAATGAGGTGCGAGATGAACAAGTCCATGGCCTTGCTGGGTGCGTGCGCCCTGCTGCTGGCAGGTGCTGCCAGTGCCGAAACCCTGCGCTTCGCCACCGAGGGTGCCTACCCGCCGTTCAACTTTGTCGACGCCGATAACCAGTTGCATGGCTTCGACGTCGACATTACCCATGCCCTGTGCGAACAGATGAAGGTCGAGTGCACGCTGGTGGCTCAGGACTGGGAAGGCATCATCCCGGCGCTGATGGCGCGCAAGTACGACGCGGTGGTGGCCTCGATGATCGACACCGAGGAACGGCGCAAGAAAATTGCCTTCACTGACCATTACTACCGTACCCCGTTGACCGTGGCCGTGGCCAAGGACAGCAAGATCACCGATGCCCAAACCCACTTCGACGGCTACACGGTTGGCGCCCAGTCGTCGTCCACCCAGGCCATTTATGCCGAGGACGTTTACGCCAAGGCCGGCGCTGACGTGAAGCTGTACCCGACCATGGACGAAGCCAACGCGGACCTGGCCGCCGGCCGCCTGGACGGGGTGATTGCCGACAAATTTCCGCTTCAGGAATGGATCAGCAAGAACGGCGGTGACTGCTGCAAGATTCTGGGTGATGTAGCCAACACCAAGGCCGATGCCGCCATTGCCGTGCGCAAGGATGATGAAGCCTTGCGCCAACGCCTGAACACCGCGTTGCAACAGATCGTGGCCAACGGCACCTATCAGAAGATCGCCAGCAAGTACTTTGCATTCGATATCTACAACTGATCTTCAAGCCCTCATTGCCTGACCGGGCCCTATCGCCGGCAAGCCAGCTCCCACAGGTTGCCCACAGACCTTAACAACAGCGGTTTACCTGTGAGAGCTGGCTTGCCGCCGATGAGGCCGGTGAGGTCAACACAAGGTGTTCGTCATGCTCGATCAATTGTCCTTGCTGTCCTTGGCCAGCGGTGGCTGGGGCCAGGCGCTGCTGGCCGGCGCGCTGGTCACTATGTCACTGGCCCTGGCCTGCCTGCCCATCGGCCTGCCGCTGGGCCTGGTAGTCGCCCTGGCGGCCCGCTCGCGCAAACGCCTGCCACGGGCCTGGGCCACCACGTTTTCCACCGTGTTCCGCGGCTTGCCCGAGCTGCTGACACTGCTGATCATTTATTACGGCTGCCAGATCGCCGCGCAGAAGGTCCTTGCCGCCCTGGGCTATGAAGGTGAGTTCCTGATCAATACCTTCGTGGCCGCCATGATCGCGTTCAGCCTGGTGTTCGCCGCATTTTCCAGCGAGATCTGGCTGGCCGCTTTCAAGACCTTGCCCAAAGGCCAGTGGGAGGCCTGTTCGGCCTTGGGGCTGAGCAAACGCACCGGGTTCTTCAAGGTGCTGCTGCCGCAGTTGACCCGCATTGCCCTGCCCGGCTTGTCCAACAACTGG
Organism: Pseudomonas sp. CJQ_9; assembly: GCF_043106615.1. Lineage (NCBI taxonomy): Bacteria > Pseudomonadati > Pseudomonadota > Gammaproteobacteria > Pseudomonadales > Pseudomonadaceae > Pseudomonas > Pseudomonas sp. CJQ_9. The sequence continues at coordinate 64,349 of NZ_JBICMS010000103.1, forward strand.
CTGTCGTTGCTCAAGGACACCTCGCTGGTGTCGACCATCTCGCTGGTCGACCTGATGCGCCAGACCAACCTGGCCGTCAGCGTGACCAAAGAGCCCATGTTCTTCTACGGCGTGGCGTGCCTGGGCTACTTGCTGTTCGCGGCATTGTCCGGGCGCGTGTTCGCCTACATCGAGCGGCGGAGCAACCGCCACCTGCAAGGAGCGCGCGCATGAGCCTCGACCAATTGCTGGCGCTGGTGCTCGACCCTGACCTGCTGGAGCGTTACGGCCCGCGCTTTGTCGACGGCCTGCTGGTCACTGCCAAGCTGGTCGCCATTTCCTTCAGCCTGGGCGCGCTGCTGGGCCTGCTGCTGGCGCTGGCGCGCCTGTCGCACAACCTGCTGTTGCAACGCCTGGCGGCAGGCTATGTGTACTTCTTCCGCGGCTCGCCATTGCTGGCCCAGTTGTTCCTGCTGTACTACGGCCTGGGCTCGTTCAAGAGCTTCTGGCAGGACGTGGGCCTATGGTGGTTCTTCCGCGAGGCGTGGTTCTGCACCTTGCTGGCGTTCACCTTGAACACCGCCGCCTATCAGGCCGAGATCTTCCGCGGCAGCCTGATGGCCGTCGCCCCGGGCCAGTATGAGGCGGCGCGGGCCTTGAACCTGAAGCGCTCGACGACCTTCTTCAAGGTGATCCTGCCGCAGTCGCTGCTGGTTGCCATCGGCCCGCTGGGCAACGAATTGATCCTGATGATCAAAGCCAGCGCCATTGCCTCGCTGGTGACCATCTACGACCTGATGGGCGTGACCAAACTGGCCTTTTCGCGCAGCTTCGACTTCCAGATCTACCTGTGGGCCGCAGTGCTCTACCTGGTGATCGTCGAGGTGGTGCGGCGCCTGCTGAAACACTTGGAAGCCCGCCTGGGCCGCCACCTGAACTGACCGAAGGATACGTTCCATGCATTGCCAGACCTTAGTCCTGGGCGCCGGCATCGTCGGCGTCAGCACCGCCCTGCACTTGCAAGCCCGCGGGCGCCAGGTGGTACTGCTCGACCGCGACGAACCGGGCAGCGGTACCAGCCACGGCAACGCCGGGCTGATCGAGCGCTCCAGCGTCATCCCCTATGCCTTCCCACGGCAACTGGGCGCCCTGCTGCGCTATGGCCTGAACCGCCAGCCCGACGTGCGCTACAGCCTGGCGCATCTGCCCAAGGCGGCGCCGTGGCTGTGGCGCTACTGGCGCCAGTCCGCCCCCGGGCGCCTGGCAGGTGCCGCCGCCGATATGCTGCCATTGGTGCAGCGCTGCGTGGAAGAACACGACGTGCTGATCGCAGCTGCCGGCCTGCAAGGGCTGGTGCAGGCCAAAGGCTGGATCGAGGTGTTCCGCGATCCGACGCTGTTCAGCCAGGCCAAGGCCGATGCCAAAGGCCTGAGCCGTTACGGCCTGCAGTTCGAAATACTGGAATGCGGCCAGTTGCAGGCCCGCGAACACCAGCTGGATGCCACCGTGGTCGGCGGCATCCACTGGCTTGACCCGAAAACCGTCATCAACCCCGGCGCCCTCACCCGTGGGTATGCAGCCTTGTTCCAGCAACGCGGCGGGCAGTTCCTGCATGGCGATGCGCGCAGCCTGCGTCAGCACCACGGCAAGTGGCAGGTCGACAGCCGCCGTGGCCCGATCACTGCCGACGAGGTTGTCGCCTGCCTGGGCCCCCAGTCGGCCGACCTGTTCAGCGGCCTGGGCTACCGGATACCGCTGGCGATCAAGCGCGGCTATCACATGCACTACGGCACCCGTGGCGGCGCGCAACTGGAGCACGCGATCTGCGACACCCAGGGCGGTTATGTGCTGGCACCGATGGCGCGCGGCGTGCGCTTGACCACCGGTATCGAGTTCGATGCCGCCAATGCGCCCGCCAACCAGATCCAGCTGGGCCGTTGCGAAGCCTTGGCGCGCAAGCTGTTCCCCGCGCTGGGCGAGCGCCTGGACGACGCACCGTGGCTAGGGCGGCGCCCGTGCCTGCCCGACATGCGCCCGGTCATTGGCCCGGCGCCACGCCACCCAGGGCTGTGGTTCAACTTTGGCCACGCCCACCATGGCCTCACCCTGGGCCCGGTCAGCGGCCGCCTGCTGGCCGAACTGGTGACCGGGGAACGCCCCTTCACCGACCCCGCGCCTTACAGCGCAACCCGTTTCGACTGACCCCCGCGGGAGCACAACACGATGACCGCACTCTTGAGCCATGCCACCGCTACCCCTGAAACCGACCCGCGCCCGGTGCTGATCCGCATTGAAGGCTTGAACAAGCACTACGGGGCGTTCCATGTCTTGCGCGACATCGACCTGCAGGTACGCGAAGGTGAACGTATCGTCCTGTGCGGGCCTTCCGGCTCGGGCAAGTCGACGCTGATTCGCTGCATCAACCGCCTGGAAATCGCCCAGCAGGGCACTATCGAGGTCGCCGGCGTCGACCTTGCGACCAACGCCCGGGAGGCGGCGCAGGTACGCAGCGACATTGGCATGGTGTTCCAGCACTTCAACCTGTTCCCGCACATGAGCGTGCTCGACAACTGCCTGCTCGCCCCCACGAGCGTGCGTGGGCTATCGCGCAAGGATGCCGAGGAGCGGGCGCGCATGTACCTGACCAAAGTGGGCATCGCAAGCCAGGCGCACAAGTACCCCAGCCAGTTGTCCGGCGGGCAGCAGCAGCGCGTGGCAATTGCCCGCGCGCTGTGCATGAAACCGCGGATCATGCTGTTCGACGAGCCTACGTCGGCCCTGGACCCTGAAATGGTCGCTGAAGTGCTGGATGTGCTGGTGCAACTGGCCGGCACGGGCATGACGATGCTTTGCGTCACCCACGAAATGGGCTTTGCCCGGCAGGTGGCCGAGCGGGTGCTGTTCCTGGAGGGTGGGCAGATCATCGAGGACAGCCCGCCGCAGGTGTTCTTCAACCACCCACGCACCGAGCGGGCCAAGGGGTTCCTGGCGCAGATCCTGCACTGATTGCAGACCTGTCACTGAACCTGTGGAAGCGGCCTTGTGTCGCGAAAGGGCTGCGCAGCAGCCCCGGCAATACATGCACCAGTGCTGAAATCCGGGGGCCGCTTTGCGGCCCTTTCGCGACACAAGGCCGCTCCCACAAAGACCGCGTTGACGTCAAGCCGCCTATTTCATTGCACCGCTGCAAAGACCCAACTGCGTCGTTAAATATTATTGACCGCGCCCCTCGCCAAACCCACGCCGCCACAGGCCCGCATCGGTTCAACCCACCAAAAACCGGCGCATTTCCCGCCCCGAAGCCCCTTTCAGTCGTTTGACATATCGAACGGCTCTGGCAAGCTATCTACAGGCCCCGACCGGCATCGTCAGCTCGACGAGCCGGCAGTGCTCGGGGCTCCAGGCGCCATTCAGAGCCCCGCGCCGTGCGCCTGCACAACAACGACAGGTCGAACCTGTCCCAAGGTGACATATGTCCAACAGCAACATTGGCAACAAGCAACCTTCCCTGCGCAAACCCGTCGTCCTGATGACCATGGGCAGCCAAGAGCGCAAAGGCCATGACTACCAGGTCATGACCCACAAATACATCACCCCGCTGGTCGAGTTCGCCGATTGTGTCCCGGTGCTGGTGCCCACTTGCTGCGGCATTGACGACCTCGAGACCTATCTGGACATGGCCGACGGCGTGTACCTGACCGGCGCTGGCAGCAACATCGACCCTGCGCTGTACGGACAGGAAAACCAGACCCCAGGCAAAGGCCAGGACCAGAACCGCGACCTGTTCGACATTCCGCTGGTCAAGGCGGCGCTCAAGCGTGGCCTGCCCATCTTCGGCATCTGCCGGGGCATGCAGGAAATCAACGTGGCCCTGGGTGGCGACATTTACCAGAAGGTGTACGCCGAACCGGGTTTCAACGACCACCGGGAAAACCCGGAAGACCCGGTCGAAGTGCAGTACGCCCAGGTTCACAGCGTGAAGATCAAGCCAGGCAGCTGGCTGCGCGACACTTTGGGTTGCGACGAAATCCGCGTCAACTCGCTGCACGGCCAGGGCCTGCACACGCTCGGCGCCGGCATCGAGGCCATCGCGCATGCTGAAGACGGCCTGGTCGAGGCCATTCACGCGCCAAGCATTTCGCCGTTCCTGTTCGCCGTGCAATGGCACCCAGAATGGCAAGCCGCGCAGAACCCCGACTCGATCAAGATTTTCCAGGCCTTCGGTGACGCGTGCCGCGCCCAGGTCCGCAAGGCGCAGGTCAAGCGCGCTGCCTGACCTACAGTTTCCCCTGCTTTGATCGCGGGGCGGCGCAAGACCGCCCCCGCCTCCCCCGGTCACCCTCTGCTGGTCCCAGAATATCTGCCGTGGAATCGGGCGGCGGGTTTGTGCCTGTCTTTGCGATCGTTTTTTCTTTTGGCCTTTAGAGATACGATGACTGCCGGGTAGTGGTCGTCGGTTTTTCAGCGCCTGTGAGATCGAGCGCCGCCCGCGCGGCGCTTCGCGGCTAAAGCCGCTCCTACGTTTGTTTCTGGCCAGTATCGCCTGTGCCAGGCGCGCGCGACCGCCTTGTCTGTACGACGCGATATCGCGCCATGCGCAAAGGCGTACGCGCGCAAATCCCACAGGCATAATTGGCCCGAAACAAACGTAGGAGCGGCTTTAGCCGCGAAGCGCCGCGCGGGCGGCGCTCGATCTACTACCCACCACACATATCGAGGCGAACACGTAAAAGCGGGCACGCTGGCAGAAAACAAAAATCTCAAAAAGCACTGGTCATCTCCGAGGTTGTACGATAACTTACCTCTAACGCAAAACAACACCTCCACCCAAGCGCCACAGGATGCCAACAACAATGAATCCACAAGAACTCAAATCCATCCTCTCCCACGGCCTGCTGTCTTTCCCGGTCACCGACTTCAACGCCCAGGGCGACTTCAACCCGGCGGGCTACATCAAGCGCCTGGAGTGGCTGGCCCCCTATGGCGCCAGTGCCTTGTTCGCCGCCGGTGGTACGGGTGAGTTCTTCTCCCTGGCCGCCAGCGAATACAGCCAGGTCATCAAGACCGCAGTCGATACCTGCGCCACTTCGGTACCGATCCTCGCCGGCGTGGGTGGCTCCACCCGCCAGGCCATCGAATATGCGCAAGAAGCCGAGCGCCTGGGCGCCAAGGGCCTGCTGCTGCTGCCGCACTACCTGACCGAAGCCAGCCAGGACGGTGTTGCCGCCCACGTGGAAGCCGTGTGCAAATCGGTGAAGATCGGCGTGGTGGTGTACAACCGCAATGTCTGCCGCCTGAACGCCGACCTGCTGGAGAAACTGGCCGAACGCTGCCCTAACCTGATCGGCTACAAGGACGGCCTGGGTGATATCGAGCTGATGGTGTCGATCCGCCGCCGCCTGGGTGATCGCTTCAGCTACCTGGGTGGCCTGCCAACCGCAGAAGTGTATGCTGCTGCCTACAAGGCCCTGGGCGTACCGGTCTACTCCTCGGCAGTGTTCAACTTTGTGCCGAAGACAGCGATGGACTTCTACAACGCCATCGCCCGCGACGACCACGCTGCCGTGGCCAAGCTGATCGATGATTTCTTCCTGCCCTACCTGGACATCCGCAACCGCAAGGCTGGCTACGCCGTGAGCATCGTCAAGGCCGGCGCCAAGCTGGCCGGTTACGACGCAGGCCCGGTGCGTACCCCGCTGACCGACCTCACCGCCGAAGAGTACGAAATGCTCGCCGCGCTGATGGACAAGATGGGCCCGCAGTAAGCGCCGCTTGCGGCCTGCCATATGCCGCGCCCGGAGTGGGCCTGCCCCGCTCCGGTTACCATTCGTGAGCCCGCACAAAAATAACTAGTGGGAGTACAACCAGCATGCAAGCGACTAAAAAGACGCATGTGCGCTACCTGATCCTGTTCATGCTGTTCCTGGTGACCACGATCAACTATGCCGACCGCGCGACCATTGCAATCGCAGGCTCCAGCCTGCAGAAAGACCTCGGCATTGACGCCGTAACCCTCGGTTATATCTTCTCCGCCTTCGGATGGGCTTACGTGGCTGGCCAGATTCCTGGTGGCTGGCTGCTCGACCGCTTCGGTTCCAAGAACGTCTACGCCTTCAGCATCTTCACCTGGTCGCTGTTCACCCTGTTGCAGGGCTTTGTGGGCGGCCTTCCGGTTGCCTGGGCAGTCGTGACCCTGTTCACCTTGCGCTTCCTCGTCGGTTTTGCCGAAGCCCCGTCGTTCCCGGGTAACGCCCGTATCGTCGCGGCCTGGTTCCCGACCCAGGAACGCGGCACCGCCTCGGCCATCTTCAACTCCGCGCAGTACTTCGCCACCGCCCTGTTCGCACCGATCATGGGCTGGATCGTGTTCAGCTTCGGCTGGGAGCACGTGTTCGTGGTGATGGGGGCGCTGGGCATCATCTTCTCGATGGTGTGGCTGAAAACCATCTACAACCCGCGCCAGCATCCACGCATCAGCCCGGCCGAGCTCGAACACATCGAGCAGAACGGCGGCCTGGTCGACATGGACCAGAAGCGCGGCAACGATGGCCCGAAATGGGGTTACATCAAGCAGCTGCTGACCAGCCGCATGCTGCTGGGCGTATACCTGGGCCAGTATTGCATCAACGCCATCACCTACTTCTTCCTGACCTGGTTCCCGGTGTACCTGGTGCAGGAACGCGGCATGACCATCCTCAAGGCCGGCTTCATCGCCTCGCTGCCGGCGGTATGCGGCTTTATCGGCGGCGTGCTGGGTGGGGTGATCTCGGACTGGCTGCTGCGCCGTGGCAACTCGTTGACCTTCTCGCGCAAGCTGCCGATCGTCTGCGGCCTGATGTTGTCGACCACCATGGTGTTCTGCAACTACGTAGACGCCGAGTGGATGGTCGTCGGTTTCATGACCCTGGCCTTCTTCGGCAAAGGCATCGGCGCGCTGGGCTGGGCGGTAGTGGCAGACACCTCGCCGAAGCAGATCGCCGGCCTGTCGGGCGGCCTGTTCAACACCTTCGGCAACATCGCCTCGATCACTACGCCTATCGTCATCGGCTACATCATCAGCGCCACGGGTTCGTTCAAGTGGGCCCTGGTCTACGTCGGCGCCAACGCCCTGGTAGCGGTGTTCAGCTACCTGGTGATCGTTGGCCCGATCAAGCGTATCGAACTGCGCGACGACGCCCCGAAGCCACAGGCTGAGCCTGCTGCCAACGGCGAACTGGCCAGCTCGCGCCATTGAGTGACACGCCCGCGCCGGCTCGTTCGGTGCGGGCGGATGTACAAAAAAGCCTGAGAACCTGACAAGTAGGGCCCAAACATGCAGTTGATCGAACATTCAGACTCGCCCCGCTACGTGCGCCTGCACGACGATGACAACGTCGTGGTGGTGGTCAATGACGGCGGCCTGGGCGAAGGTGCCCGTTTTGCCGACGGCCTGACCCTGGTCGAGGGCGTACCGCAAAGCCACAAGGTTGCCACCGTGACCATCGCCAAGGGCGAGCCGGTGCGCCGCTACGGGCAAATCATCGGTTATGCGCTGGAAGACCTGCGCCAGGGCAGCTGGGTACAGGAAAGCCAGCTGGCCATGCCTGCTGCACCGGAACTGGACAGCCTGCCACGCTGCGATGCCGTGCCACAGCCGCTGCCGCCACTGGAAGGTTTCACCTTTGAAGGCTACCGCAACGCCGACGGCACGGTCGGCACGCGCAATATCCTTGGCATCACCACCACCGTGCAGTGCGTGACCGGCGTGCTGGAGCACGCGGTCAAGCGCATCCGCAGCGAACTGCTGCCCAAATACCCCAACGTCGATGACGTGGTAGCCATTACCCACAGCTACGGCTGCGGCGTGGCCATCAACGCCCGCGACGCCTATATCCCGATCCGCACCGTGCGCAACCTGGCGCGCAACCCCAACCTGGGCGGCGAAGCGCTGGTCATCAGCCTGGGCTGCGAAAAGCTGCAAGCCGGCCAGGTGATGCACGACAACGACCCGTCGGTAGATCTCAGCGACCCGTGGCTGTACCGCCTGCAGGACGCCAGCCTGGGCTTTGTGGAAATGATCGAGCAAATCATGGCGCTGGCCGAAACCCGCCTGAAGAAACTCGACCAGCGTCGACGCGAAAGCGTACCGGCCAGCGAGCTGATCCTCGGCATGCAGTGCGGTGGCAGCGACGCCTTTTCGGGCATTACCGCCAACCCAGCGCTGGGTTATGCCGCCGACCTGCTGGTACGTGCCGGTGCCACCGTGCTGTTCTCGGAAGTGACCGAGGTTCGCGACGCCATCTACATGCTGACTTCGCGCGCGCAAAACCAGGCAGTGGCCGACGCGCTGGTAAGCGAAATGGACTGGTATGACCGCTACCTGCAGCAAGGCGCTGCCGACCGCAGCGCCAATACCACACCGGGCAATAAGAAAGGCGGCCTGTCGAACATCGTCGAAAAGTCGCTGGGATCGATCGTCAAGTCCGGCAGCGGGGCCATCCAGGGCGTGCTTGGCCCAGGCGAGCGGGTCAAGGGCAAGGGCCTGATCTTTTGCGCCACCCCGGCCAGCGACTTTGTCTGTGGCACCCTGCAACTGGCCGCAGGCATGAACCTTCATGTCTTCACCACAGGCCGCGGCACGCCGTATGGCCTGGCCATGGCGCCCGTGGTCAAGGTGTGCACCCGCAGCGAACTGGCGCAGCGCTGGCCCGACTTGATCGACATCGACGCCGGGCGCATCGCCAGCGGCCGCGCGACCATCGAGGAGTTGGGTTGGGAGCTGTTCCACTACTACCTCGACGTCGCCAGTGGCCGCAAGCAGACCTGGGCCGAGCAGCACCGCTTGCACAACGACATCACCCTGTTCAATCCGGCGCCGATTACCTGATGCCCTGGGCAGGCTTGCCCAGCACTCTTCATTCAGCCACCCTCACAGGAGCACCCCATGCCTGATATCCTCGGCCACAACTTCATCGCCGGCCAGCGCAGCGCCGCTGGCGCACAGCGCCTGCAGAGCCTGGACGCCAGCACTGGCGAAGCCCTGCCGTACAACTTTGCTCAGGCTACCGAGGGCGAAGTCGACCAAGCTGCCAAAGCCGCGGCCGCTGCTTTCGCCGAATTCCGCCAACTGCCCCCGGCGCGCCGCGCCGAGTTTCTGGATGCCATCGCCGCCGAACTGGACGAGCTGGACGATGCCTTCATCGCTATCGTCTGCCGCGAAACCGCACTGCCCGCCGCACGTATACAGGGTGAGCGCGGCCGTACCAGCGGCCAGATGCGCCTGTTCGCCCAGGTGTTGCGCCGTGGCGACTACCTTGGCGCACGCATCGACCTCGCCTTGCCCGAACGCCAGCCACTGCCACGCGTGGACCTGCGCCAGATGCGCATTGGCGTTGGCCCGGTCGCGGTGTTCGGCGCCAGTAACTTCCCGCTGGCGTTCTCCACCGCAGGTGGCGACACCGCCGCGGCGCTGGCCGCCGGCTGCCCGGTGGTGTTCAAAGCGCACAGCGGCCACATGGCAACCGCCGACTTGGTCGGCTGCGCCATCACCCGCGCAGCCGAGCGTACCGGCATGCCCAAGGGGGTGTTCAACATGGTGTTCGGTGGCGGCGTGGGCGAGTGGCTGGTCAAGCACCCGGCCATCCAGGCTGTAGGTTTCACCGGCTCGCTGAAAGGCGGCGACGCCCTGTGCCGCATGGCCGCAGAGCGCCCCCAGCCGATTCCGGTGTTCGCCGAGATGTCCAGCATCAACCCGGTGATCATCCTGCCGGGCGCCCTGGCCAAGCGTGGCGACGCCATCGCCCGTGAGCTGGCCGGTTCGGTGTGCCTGGGCGCAGGGCAGTTCTGCACCAACCCGGGCCTGGTCATCGGGCTGCAATCGCCACAGTACAGCCAGCTGTTGGCTGAGCTGGGTCAGCACCTGGGCCAGCAGGCCGGCCAGGTCATGCTCAACGCCGGCGGCCTGCGCAGTTATGTCGCTGGCCTGGAGCACCTGCACGCCCACGCCGGTATCGAACACCTGGCCGGCCAGGCACAGCAAGGCAGCCAGGCCCATGCCCAGTTGTTCAAGGCCGATGCCCGGTTGCTGGTCGAGTCCGACCCATTGCTGCAGGAGGAAGTGTTCGGCCCCACCACCGTGGCCGTGGAAATTCAGGATAACGACCAGTTGCGCGCTGCCGTGCTTGGCCTGCGCGGCCAGCTGACCGCCACACTGATCGGCGAGCCTGAGGACTTTGAAGCCTTTGCCTGGCTGGTACCACTGCTGGAAGAGAAAGTCGGGCGGATTCTGCTCAATGGTTACCCGACAGGTGTCGAGGTGTGCGATGCCATGGTCCACGGCGGGCCGTACCCGGCAACTTCCGACGCCCGCGGAACCTCGGTCGGCACCCTGGCTATCGACCGTTTCCTGCGCCCCGTGTGCTACCAGAACTACCCGCAGGCGCTGTTGCCAGCGGCCCTGCGTGACAACAACCCACTGGGGCTGCGGCGGTTGGTGAATGGGCAGTGGCGCGACGGGGCGATCTGACGCCCCTTTGCGGCACGGGCCTCAGGCCCCTTGCGCCTCAGCCTCTTCATGCACCTGACGCAAACGCTCACGGCTATTGCTCAGGTGCATGCGCATGGCCATTTTGGCCCCTTCGCTGTCTCGCCGTGCAATGGCTTCATAGATGGCTTCATGCTCATGGCGCAGCCGGCTCATGTAATGGGCCTGGTCATCACGCGCCAAGCGCGCTGAATTCAACCGGGTCCGGGGGATGATGCTGGTGCCCAGGTGGTTGAGAATGTCGGCGAAGTAATGGTTGCCACTGGCCTGGGCAATGCGCAGGTGAAACTGGAAATCGGCCGACACCGCATCGGTAGCGTGGGCCGCCCCCTCGTTCAGCTCATCCAGCGCCGCGCGCATGCCGGCCAGCTCGTCATCGCTGCGGCGTTGTGCAGCAAGCCCCGCCGATTCGATCTCCAGCGCAATGCGCAACTCCAGCACCGCCAGCACCTCACGCAGGGTAACGACGGTCGCCGGGTCGATCCGGAAGCCCCCGGTCGCCGGCGCATCCAGCACGAACGTACCGATGCCGTGGCGGGTTTCCACCTGCCCGGCGGCTTGCAGCCGCGAAATGGCCTCACGCACCACCGTGCGGCTGACGCCCTCTTCGACCATGATCTGCGATTCGGTCGGCAGCTTGTCGCCGCGCTTGAGCTGGCCGCTGCGAATACGCTCGGTCAGCACCGTAACCAGTTCCTGGGCCAGACTGCGTGGCTTGCGCCGGGTCCTTGCCTGTACCTGCTGCTCTGTCATCGCCCTGTGTTTCACCTTGAAAGACAGCGCTTATCATAGCGCAAGCAGTTGTACGATCACATATGCCGCGTGCGGATTTCAATGCCTGTCTGGGGCTGCACCTACCCGACAACACCTGGAAGTGCTGGCACAGAGCCTGCGCTGCAAGATACTGTGCGTTTCCACCTCACGCATCCATGGAAGGAACTGCCAGTATGAAAACCTTTGACCGCCTTTTGCTCTGCTGCGGCTTACTGATCCCCTTGTGGCTTTTGGCCGGGGTCTGGCTCACTGCACTGGCGTACCCCGGCTACGACCATTTCCAACAAGCCATGAGCCAGCTCGGCGCGGTTGGCTCGCCCGTGCAGCGCTGGTCGCCATGGGTCAACAATTATCCTCTCGCGGTCTTGTTCATCTTGTTTGCCTTGGGCCTCGCGCGGCGCTGGCACGGCTCGAAGGTGGCGTTGTCGAGTGCAGCTCTAGTATTGATGCACGGCCTCGGTAGCCTGGGCACAGGCTGGTTCGCCTGCGACCCAGGCTGCGCTGCGGCGCAACCTTCCAGCTCACAGCTGCTGCACAACCTGTCGGGGTTGCTGATGTTCCTTTCACTGACCCTGGCGAGCGCCCTGTGGGCGTGGCTCGGGACGCGTCTGGCCGGCAGCCAGGCCGTCGCGCTGCTGTCCGCCACGAGCCTGATACTTGCCATCGTCACCGTCGCACTCATGGCCCAAGCGGCACAAACCGGGCAGCTGTTCGGCCTGTACCAGCGCCTCAACTACGGGGTGTCGGTACTGTGGATCGCCTGCCTTGCCTGGGCTAGCCTGCGCAACCCGGCTGCTGGGTCATCGCACAGGGCCACCCGCTGACGGCAATTTGCTGGCCCCCCACCTTTGCAAGTGAAGGCAAACTTCGTTCCCCTTCAATTGCTTAGGACAGCAATATGCGAGTACTTCTAGCTACGATGGCCGGCTGCCTGCTCGCCACATTCGCTTTCGGCGCCCAGGCCAGGGCACTCAGCCAGAATGATCGCCACACCTGCCAGTGGGGTGCGCAAATAGCCGGTGAAGCCCAGCAGGCCAAGCTTGCCGGGGTCACCCTGTACGCTACGCGCAAGAAGCTTCAGGTGCGAAAGTTCGCCAAACCGTGGATGCGCATGACCGCCTTCGGCATTACTGAACAAACCTATAACAGCCGCTCCAGGCTCAAGCCTGCGGCAATCCGGCAGACCTATTACGAGCAGTGCGTGCACCATGCAGTTGCGAAGAGATAGGTGTTTTGTTTCAAGCGGTTATAGATCAAAGCTAAAGCACTTTATTAATTGAAAAGCGCCGCCACGGGGCCCCTGCCGTGAAGCAAGCTTCAAGCAGCCCCGGACGGCGCCCAGTGCGGAATCAGCAGCCGCTCAACACCGCCGGGCGGCGTTCCCCGGCAAAGAACAGCGGGCGCAAGCGCACCCCGATCAGGTTGCCGGCGTAAGCCGCCACCAGCCACAGCCAGCCATGCACGCTGCCCGAAGCAATACCGCTGAAGTACGCTCCGATATTGCAGCCATAGGCCAGGCGCGAACCATAGCCCAGCAGCAGCCCGCCGATCACCGCAGCCAGCAATGACGGCAGCGGAATTTTCAGGCTAGGCGCAAAACGCCCGGCCAACCCTGCTGCCAGTAGCGCACCGAGCACGATGCCCAGGTCCATGACCGTGGTGATGTCCTGCCACAACGGCGAAGCCAGCGCCTTGGCGTTGGCCGGTGCCTGCCAGAACACCCAACTGGCGACATTCACACCCAGGCCTTCAAGCACCTTGGCGCCCCACAAGGCGAAGGCCGAGGTGATGCCCCACGGCCGCCCCGCCAGGGCCAGGGTCGCGTAGTTCAACACGGCCAAAGCAATGGCGCCCCACAGCAGCGGCCAGGGGCCCCGCAGCAATCGCCGCAAGCCGCGCTGCGCACTGCTGACAGGCGCCTCCAACCCGCCATGCCGGCGCTTTTCCAGCACCACGCTGGCCCACGCGATCAGGCCGAATACGCTAAGGCTCACCAGCAGCGCCGGCGCCACGCCCCACGCCTGCACGATCGAGGTGGCCGGGAACGACGGTAAGCCGAACCACCAGTCAGCGTGGTGGGTAGCGCTGACCGAGCCGATGATGAAGAACAGCAAGGTCACCAGCATGCGTGCGTTACCCCCGCCAACGGTGAACAGCGTGCCCGAGGCACAACCGCCGCCCAGTTGCATGCCGATACCGAAAATGAACGCACCGAACACCACCGAAACACCGGCCGGGGCCACAAGGCCGGTCACGGGTGAGCCAAACAGGCTGCCTGCCGACAGCGCCGGGAAGAACAACAGCACCGCCAGCGCCAGCATGAGCATCTGTGCGCGCAGGCCCGCGCCCCGGCGTTCGTTGATGAACACCCGCCAGGCTGAGGTGAAACCAAAGGCCGCATGGTACAAGGTCAGGCCAAGTGCGGCGCCGACCATGAGCAGCAAGGCTTGCTTGAAGCCGGCGTTGAGGTTCAGGAACCAGGCACCGGCCAGCAGCACAAGCAAGGCGACAAGGGGCGCGCCGAAACGGCGCGGTGCGGGTGTTGCGATTGCGGAAAGACCCATCGAAATACTCGGATAACAGTGAAACGGTTGGCGAGTATACCCGCAACTGTCAACCGGGGCTGCGTATGGTCCGGGTATTTGCTAAGCCGTTCAAAGCTGCCTGCTCCCACATACTGCACAGCACTCAAGCCATGCGCCGTACCTGAGGGGGATTCTATGGTTTCTGGCAAGGGTAGCCGCAGCATCTTCAGCGCCTGTGAGATCGAGCGCCGCCCGCGCGGCGCTTCGCGGGTAAACCCGCTCCGTTTGTTTCGGGCCAATTATGCCTGTGGGATTTGCGCGCGAACGCCCTGGCGCCCACCACGATATCGCGTCGTACAAACAAGGCGGTCGCGCGCGCCTGTCACAGGCAATACTGGCCCGAAACAAACGTAGATACTCTGTTGGCGGTCAAGCTTTTCTGAGGTGTTCAGAGCTGAAAAGCTTGGCCGTATCAAATGGCTCATCTCCGCTCATGCACGCCCAGATGCCTGTCAGGTACTTGCGCATGACAGCGGCGATCGCTTGCATTTTTTTCTTGCCCCTGCTGATCAGCGACTCATAAAAAGCCTTCGCATAAGGATCGCAGCGCACCGCCGTCAGCGCAGGCATGTACATGGCTGCCCGTAAATAGGCATTCCCGCTTTTGCCGAGCCGACCAGGTTTATCAATGCTTGTTCCAGACTGTGTCTGTCGAACATCAAGGCCAGCATGACGAGCGACCTGAGAGGACTTGAGCGTTTCGGGCAGCGTGGTCAGCTCAGCCAGGGCGGCCAGCGCCGAGACCTCTCCAATCCCAGGGCCTGCGAGGAGTTGCTCGTACTGTCGAGTTAGCCTTGGACACTGGGCGATTAACTCGCGCCCTGCCTTACGAAAGCGCTCGATTCGATTACTTAGTGAAGCAATCTCTTCTTCTTGATCCTCGATCAACATCGAGGCAGTCGTGGCGGTCGCCTGCAATGCATGCAGCTCGTTCTTCGCCCTGATACGGTGTCCCACCAAACGATTGATGTGCCGGCCAAGGCCTCTGAGTTCAAGCTGTACAGTGCTTGGAGGTGTCCACAAACGCGGGGTCATACGCTCCCCGTACTCGGACAGCAGCTGAGCATCTATTGCGTCAGTCTTGCTGTTCACCAGCATCAGTTTGGCGAAGTTGTGGAAGCTCTTGGGGTTGATCACGGAAACAGGTAGGTCAGCAGCGTGCAGCTCAATGGCCAAGTCCAGGTAATAGATCCCGGTCGCCTCCATCACGATCGACGTAGGCTTGAGCGCCTGCAGCTTTTTCACCGCAGCCTTGCGACCGGCAGGGGTTTGAGCGATATCCCACTGACCGGCAGTGCGCCCATCTTTACGCACCCCAACGACCGAAGTCCGTGAGCCGATATCGAGGCCAACCCAGACACTCATTCTTCCCTCTCCCAAGCGAATTAGGTAACAATGGCCTCCGGTTCTCCGACCTCGAACTTCATGCCGCTGCAACCCTGTAATGCGAAGTCCGACTTGTCGGCTTCTCGATACTCTTCGTGGTGGGCAATGAGGCGGGGGGCCTCTCTACGTACAAGGTCAGGGGCAAACCCTGCCTTCAGGAGCGATCGGCCTCCCCGGAAGTGCTTCTTCAGCCTGACGAGAATAACTTCTCCCGCCAGGCCAGTCACAACATACAAGGAGCGGGTTTACCCGCGAAGCGCCGCGCGGGCGGCGCTCGATCTCACAGGCGCTGCATCTTTTCTGACAAACACCTGTCAGCCCTGATGCGATCCCTGTGGGCTTGCCGGCGATGAGCCGCACGCGTAACCGGCCACCCTCACCGATTGCGCGTAACCCGCCACACGGTATTGGCCAGGTCATCCGCAATGATCAAAGCACCGCGTGGGTCCACCGTCACCCCAACCGGGCGACCGCGGGTCTTGCCATCTTCACCCCGGAAACCCGTCGCGAAGTCAATCGGTTCCCCAGCCGGTTTGCCATTGCTGAACGGCACGAAGATGACCTTGTAGCCCACCGGGTTCGGCCGGTTCCAACTGCCGTGCTCGCCCACGAATACCCCGTCGGCAAAACCCTCACCCATGGCCGGGATCGAGAAGTCCACACCCAATGCCGCCACGTGCGAGCCCAGGCTGTAATCTGGCTTGATCGCGGCGGCGACCTTGTCCGGGGCCTGTGGCCTTACCCGCTCATCGACGTTCTGCCCCCAGTAGCTGTAGGGCCAGCCGTAGAAGCCGCCGTCACGCACCGAGGTGAGGTAGTCAGGCACCAAATCAGGCCCCAACTCATCGCGCTCGTTGACCACTGTCCACAACTGCCCGGTCTGCGGCTCAATGGTCAGTGCAGTGGGGTTGCGCAGGCCCGTGGCGTAAGGCCGGTGTGCGCCGGTTTCGGCATCCACCTGCCAGACCATGGCGCGGTCGATCTCCACCTCCAGGCCGCGCTCGGTGATATTGCTGTTCGAGCCGATACCCACATACAGGTAGCGCCCATCGGGGCTGATCGTCAGTGCCTTGGTCCAGTGGTGGTTGATCTGCGATGGTAGGTCGGTGACCTTGGTCGGCGGGCCGTCGGCCTTGGTCTGGCCGTCGGTGTAGTTGAAGCGCACCAGCGCGTCCTGGTTGGCCACGTACAACTTGCCGTCGGCAAAAGCCAGGCCATACGGCGCGTTGAGGTTTTCCGCGAATACCGTCTGCACCTCGTACTTGCCGTCGCCGTCGGCATCGCGCAGCAAGGTCAGGCGGTTACCGCCTTTGACTTGGGTGTTGCCCTTGGCCTTGATCTGGCTGGCAATCACATCCTTGGGCTTGAGCTTGGCCGCGCTGCCGCCCCTGCCTTCGGCCACCAGGATGTCGCCATTGGGCAATACCAGGCTCTGGCGCGGAATCTTCAGGTCGGTGGCAATGGCTGTGACGCTGTAGCCTTCGGGAACGGTCGGTTTCTGCTCACCCCAGGCCGCCGGCTGAGCGATCTTCATGCTCGGCAACAAGCCACGTTGTGGCTCGGGCAAGCGCGGGTCCGGGCCATGGGCCTGGGTAGGCTCGCCATCGCCACCACAGGCACTCAACAGCAGCGCCACACTCAATACACTCAACGCGTGCAAGGGCTTCATGCTTCACCTCCAGAACGCAGGTTGCTCAAGCCGGTCCAGGCTGCGGCCAGTGCAAGTACGCTCACCACCACCGACAGCACCAGCCCTGCTGGCATCACCGCCCAGGCGTCCTTGGCATGCTCGAAGGCATTGATCAGGCCAAGCACCCAGGTCACCAGCAGCAGCACGAAGTACAGCGTCGGGCGCCCGCCTTTGCGCTCGGCGCGGATCAGGTTGGCCAAGGCAAACAGCAGCGCCAGCCCGCAGAACACCAAAGCCCCGGCGATCAGCCAGGCGGCGAAGTTGCTCCACTGGATCTGGTAGCTGTTGTAGTAGGCGATATCGCTCAGCAGCGCGCCCAGGAACAACGGCACACTGCCGGCCAACAGCAGGGCGTGCAGCGGGCTGGGGGTGCGCCGGTAAAGGGTGTGGTCGGATGTGGTCACGGTGCCTCCTTTTCATTCGGTGACCCAGGCTGACGGGGTGGCCATCAGCCGTGCGCAGGGTGCGCCTAGCAAAGGAGCCCTGCGCAGCGCCGATAGTTCACCGCTTCGCTGCAATGAAACATCTTGTAAGAACCGCCCCCCAGCGTTCACACCATTGGGCTCAAGCAACCAGCAGCGCCTCAGCAGATGCCCTGACAGGCAAAACCCCCAGGCATTCATTTATTGAAGTTATTGAAGGCACCGCTGTAGGAAGTTACTGAAAACCCAACTCAGAACCGAACTTTCGTACAACCTAACAACGAAGAATGCCCTGCAAAAATCTCAAATTATTTCCCCACTTGCGTTGCTCTGACCGGCGCGCTAACACTGGTGCCATCACGCACTGGAGGAAGCCCCATGTCTCATCTTGCCCAGTTCCGCGCCCTCGAATGGCTGCTCGCCAACAAGAAAGACGAACTTCAGTTCATCAAGGTTGACCCCCAGCTTCGCCGCGAGCTGGAGTTCGAAAGCAAACTGCACGACCTGCTGGCCGAATATCAATTCGGTTTAAGGCAGGTGCTGAGCATCATGGCACCTGAGCAGCGCCACACCTTCGACCTGTTCACATGGCAACCCCATGCACTGGTTTCACCGACCGGTTTCCGGGCGCGGCTCAGCAAGTTTTATCAAAACCCCTATACCGGTGAAGTCGTCGAAGCCAAGAGCACCTTGCACAAGACCTTGCGCCAGTGGATCAAACAGTACAGCCGCGCCGAAGTGGAAAGCTGGGTGTTACCAGGTGCTTTGCTACCACCCAGCCTGCGCGAATAACCAGCGCCGGCTCAGCGGTCGCCCTGACGCCTGGCCGGCACACGCAAGCGTTCGGTAACCGAACATAAGACCGCCTCTTGAATTGACGCTGCCGCCCGCACTGCTCACCATGCACCGGCCTTACATGCCCCCTTGCCTGGGAAATGGTCACGCACCCGCAGCACCGCAGTTGAATACAATTTCAAGAAACGAGCCGTCATGAACAACTCCAAGACTCACCCCGCCGCGCCCCGGATGCCCCAGGGCTCGATCGGCGACAAGCTTCGCGCCGCCTTCGGCGTTGGCAAGACCCGCTGGGGCATGCTGGCCCTGGTGTTCTTCGCCACCACCCTCAATTACATCGACCGCGCCGCCCTTGGCATCATGCAGCCTGTCTTGGCCAAGGAAATGAGCTGGACGGCGATGGACTACGCCAACATCAACTTTTGGTTCCAGGTCGGTTACGCCATCGGCTTCCTGTTGCAAGGCCGGCTGATCGACAAGGTCGGCGTCAAACGGGCCTTTTTCTTCGCCGTGCTGCTCTGGAGCCTGGCCACCGGCGCCCATGGCCTGGCCACCTCGGCTGCCGGTTTCATGGTTTGCCGCTTTATCCTTGGCCTGACCGAAGCGGCCAACTACCCGGCTTGCGTGAAAACCGTGCGCCTGTGGTTTCCGGCCGGCGAGCGGGCTATCGCCACCGGTTTGTTCAACGCCGGTACCAATGTCGGCGCCATGGTAACCCCAGCGCTGCTGCCACTGATTCTAGCCGTGTGGGGCTGGCAGGCCGCATTCATCGCCATGGGCTGCCTGGGCCTGGTGTGGGTAGTGCTGTGGCTGCTCAAGTACTACAACCCTGAAGACCACCCGACAGTGCGCCAGAGCGAGGTGCAGTACATCCAGCAAGATGTCGAGCCCGAGCCGACCCGGGTGCCGTTCAGCCGCATTCTGCGCCTGCGCGGGACCTGGGCGTTCGCGGTGGCCTATGCGATCACCGCACCGGTGTTCTGGTTCTACCTGTACTGGTTGCCGCCCTTCCTCAACCAACAGTACAGCCTGGGCATCAATGTGACCCAGATGGGTATCCCACTGATCATCATCTGGCTGACGGCAGATTTTGGCAGCATCGGCGGTGGCATTCTGTCGTCATGGTTGATCGGCCGCGGCGTGCGCGCCACGACGGCGCGGTTGCTGTCCATGCTGGTCTTCGCCTGCACCATGGTCAGCGTGGTATTGGCCGCCAACGCCAGCGGCCTCTGGGTCGCGGTGGCGGCCATTTCGCTGGCGGTGGGGGCGCACCAGGCCTGGACGGCGAACATCTGGAGCCTGGTGATGGACTACACGCCCAAGCACCTGGTGAGCACCGTGTTCGGCTTCGGCAGCATGTGCGCAGCCATTGGCGGGATGTTCATGACGCAGATCGTCGGCAGCGTGCTGACGGCTACCCACAATAATTATGCCGTGCTGTTCACCATGATCCCGGCCATGTACTTCCTGGCTCTGGTGTGGATGTACTTCATGGCGCCGCGCCAGGTCGAAAGCGCCTGAGGCGCTGCTCAGTTACCTCTACGGGGCCCTTGCGGGCCCTTTTTTTGCGCCCCGGTCAACGAAGGCGCGGCGCACTGGCCACTATCAGACCTTGGCCAATACCGCCCTGGCGTGGTCCAGCGCCATGCGCGCACGCTGTTCGCCGCTGATCCCTTGTTCCAGCAACTGCCGGGTAGGGATTTCCAGGCTCAGCGGGAGGGTCGCCGGTAGCGCACGCAGCAGCCCGACCAGATCGGCATCGCCATCACCCGGGAAGCGCCGTTCGTTACGCGCCTGGCGCAGGATTTCGTCCATGTCGGCCGGCACAGGCCCCGCCACGTCGCATAATTGGGCATAACGCATGCGTTGCGGTGCCAACTGCGCCAGGTCGCTCAGCGCAGAGCCGGAGCGGTTGAAATGGAACGCGTCCACCAGCACGCAACCATTGGCCTGATCGGCGTTGGCTACCACGCGCATGGCCTGGCGCAAGTCACGTACGTCGGTCCAAGGCATGAACTCCAGGTGCGGGTGGATGCCATGGCCCGCCGCCAGCTCGCACAATGCAGCGAAGCGCTCGGTGAGCCGCGCTTCGTTTGGGTCGTTGCCTGCCACCAGCAGTTCGGTGCCCCCCAGCTCGGCACCTACCGCCAGGATGGCTTCGAGATCCGCCACGCAGGTGTCCGGCTTAAGGCGCAGGATCTCCAGGTCCAGCACCTGGATGCCGGTATCGCGCAGGCGTGCCTGGGTCTGCCTGCGCAGATCGGCATCGGCCACCAGCGGGTAGTGCTGTTCCTGCTCGGTGGCCGGCATCAGGCGCAGGCCAACATGGCTGTAGCCAGCGCGGGCAGCAGCCTCAACCATGTCCGGCGGGGACAGTTCGAGTACCGTCAGGGCCGCAAGGGAAAATATTCGATCAGTCATTCGTCGTCACCAGAAAGAGGGTATCAGGCAATGTGCTCGGGAGCACAGGCGCGGCCGCTGGCGGCAGCCTGGCGGATCGCTTCGATCAGTGCCAGGGTGCGGCCCGCGTCGGCGGCATCGACCAAAGGCGGCTGTTCACCGCGGGCGACCCGCACGAAGTGCTGCAACTGCAGGGTCAATGCTTCACCGGCGGGTATGCTGTGCTGGTGCTGTAACAACGGTGTGTGCCACCCCGAACCCGGCTCGGCGTAGTGCCAGTGCTTGAGCTGAGGAATGCTCAGTGAGCCCTGGGTGCCGGCCAGCAGATAACACGGCTGGCCATCCTGGCGCGGGTAGACCGGGCTTTCACCCGAGTCGAGCTCCCAGCTCCAGGGCGCCGCTACGGCGTCCGAGCCGGTCAGGCTACCCAAGGCGCCATTGGCGAACTGCAACAGCACGGCGGCACTGTCTTCGTTGGCGAACCCCCGCACGTCGTTGCGGGTGAAGGCCTGCACCTGTACCACCTCGCCGCACAAGTAGCGCAGCAGGTCGAGGTCATGGATCAGGTTGGTCAGCAAAAAACCCGCACCCGGCTCGCGGCGCCAGGCGGTGTCGAAGTAGCTGTCGGGCTTTTGCAACTGCCACAGTGCGGTGACATTGATCAGCCGGCCCAGCCTGCCTTCGCTGATCACTTGGTGCGCCTTGGCGATCAGTGGATTGTGCCGACGATGGTGGCCGACCAATACCGGCACCTTGCACCGCCGCGACGCCTCGACCAGCGCCCGCACCTCCTGCAGCTGCACGCCGACCGGTTTTTCCACCAGTACCGGCACGCCGGCTTCGACGCAATCCAGCGCAGTGGCCACGTGCTGGTTGTTCGGGTTGGCGATGATCACCGCCTCGGGCTGCACGCGTTGCAGCATCTGCCGATGGTCGGCAAAGTACGGCACGCCACAGTCGACGGCGAAGGCTTCGGCCTGCGGGCCGGGGTCGGCCACCGCGCACAACTGGGCCTGGGGTACATTGCGCAAGTGCTGGTAATGCTGGCGACCCATGATGCCAGCGCCGACCAGGGCGATACGAAGGGGTGCGTTCAACAGCCTGTCCTCTTGTCATTGTTGTGGTGCGAATATGAAACAGCGTTCCACAATGCACCCTCAGCAATTTAGAACCAGGTTCAACTTTTCAGAAGAGCCTGCTGAACAGACTGTGCGGTAATCGACCGGAATATCCCTCAGGCAAACAGTTCGCTGGCGTGGCTGGCGGCAGATAGTTCCTCGGTGGCCGCCAGCAATAGAGGGGCCAGCTCGGCCAAACGGCTTGGCGCCAGGCGTGCACTGGGCCCGGCAATGCTCAGCACGCCAATCACCTCGCCGCTTTGCGGGCGCCGCACCACCGCAGCCAGCGCCGAGGTGCCCACCGCCGAGGTTTGTTCGACCCACGCATAACCCCGCTCGCGGGCGCGGTGCAGGTAGGCAAGCAACTCGTCGGTGGTGCGCGGCGCATTCGGGCCGAACTGGCCCGGGTCGGCAATGCCTTGGCGCAGCACCATCTGCAGCGCCTGCTCATCGTCCAGGCTGGCCAGCCAGGCGTGCCCGGAAGCGGTGTAGAACAGCGGCGCGTCGCGCCCCATGTCCGGGTCGTAACGCAACCCGGAGCGCGCGCCCTGGGACTTGGCGATCCAGGTCTGCCGCGCCCCATCGATGACACCAAGGCGCACCAGCTCACCACTGCCCTGGGCCAGGCGGTCGAGAATCGGCTGAATAACATCGGCACCACTGCTGGCCAGGTAACGGAAGCCTTGGGCGACCAGCTTGGCCGACAGCTGATAGCGGCTGTTGTCACGGTTCTGCCGTACGTAGCCCAGCCGCATCAGCTCGGCCAGCATGCGGTGTGCGGCGCTTTTAGGGATCTCCAGGCGCTCGGCCAGGGTTTGCAATGCCAGGCCCTGAGGCTCACCGGCAAGGCTCTCAACAAGATTGAAGGCGCGTTCGATCTGACTACCAGCCATGACACAGGTCCTTGCTACGTTTTGCGAATTCTAGAAGATGATTCCATATTCCCGATAGCGTACAGATGCAATGCCCTGCCAAGTGTTCGATTATCGCCCGCTTGTTGAGTGGGCGGCCAGCCGCGCCCTTGCGGATCCAGGCAAGCCAAATAAGAATATGGAACAACGTTCCAATAACAACACAGGATTTGTGCGATGCCCCCTGCCCCCTTCGAAACCGAATGCGATGTACTGGTGATAGGTTCAGGCGCCGCCGGGCTGGCCGCCGCTGTGACAGCTGCCTGGCATGGGCAAAAGGTGATTCTGGTAGAAAAAGAGCCGGTGCTGGGCGGCGCCACGGCCTGGTCCGGTGGCTGGGCCTGGGTCCCGCGCAACCCGTTGGCACGCCGCGCCGGCATCGACGAAGACATCGAGCAGCCACGGACCTACCTGCGCAATGAGCTGGGTGCCCATTACGATGCCGAACGGGTGGACGCCTTCCTTGAAGCCTGCCCGCACATGGTGGCGTTTTTCGAGAAACACACGGCGCTGCAGTTTGCCGACGGCAATGCGATACCGGACATGCACGGCCACACCCCTGGCGCCGCCGAAGGTGGGCATCAGGTGATTGCCGCACCGTACGATGCCCGCGAGGTGGGTGCACTGCTGCCACGCCTGCGCCAGACCCTGCGCGAAACCTCGTTCATGGGCATGCCAATCATGGCCGGCGCCGACCTTGCCGCGTTCCTCAACATGACCCGTTCGCCCAAAGCCTTGCTGCACGTGTGCAAACGCTTCGGCCGGCACCTGTACCACCTGGCCCGCCATGGCCGGGCCATGCACCTGGTCAACGGCGTGGCACTGGTAGCGCGGCTGGCCAAGTCGGCGCAGGACCTGGGCGTGCAGCTGCAGGTGTCGGCGCCGGCCAAGCATTTGCTGGTCGAAGCGGGCCGGGTGTGCGGCGCGCTGGTGACGACCCCGCAGGGCGAGCAGCGTATCCGCGCCAAGGCAGTGGTACTGGCAGCGGGCGGCTTCCCTCACGACGCTGCCCGCCGCCGGCAGCTGTTCCCCCGCGACGCCAGCGGCTACGACACCCTGGCCCTGCCGCCAAAGGGGTGCTCTGGCGATGGCCTGCGCCTGGGCGAGGCAGCAGGTGGCGTGGTGGCCACCGACCTGCAGTCGCCGGTGGCCTGGGCGCCGGTTTCGCAGGTGCCGCATGGCGATGGCACTGTCGGCCATTTCCCGCACATCATCGAACGGGGCAAACCGGGCATCATCGGGGTGCTGGCCAACGGCAAGCGCTTCGTCAATGAAGCGCACGGTTACTATGACTATGTGGCAGCCATGGTCGCGGCAGTGCCAGCGGACCAGGAGGTGTGTTCGTGGCTTGTGTGTGACCACCGTTTCTTGCGCCGTTATGGCTTGGGCCATGCCCGCCCGGCGCCACTGCCGGTGTGGCCGCATGTGCGCAGCGGCTACCTGAAACGTGGCGCCACACTCGAAGCGTTGGCGGTTGCCTGCGGCATCGATGCGGCCGGCTTGCGCGCCACCGTCGAGGCCTTCAACAGCCATGCACGCCACGGCCAGGACCCGGCCTTCGGCCGCGGCTCCACTGCATTCAACCGCAAGCAAGGCGACCCGCAACACCCAGGCCCCAACCCGTGTGTGGCGCCGATCGAACAGGGCCCGTTCTACGCGGTGAAGGTGAAGCCGGGTTGCTTTGGCACCTTTGCCGGGTTACGCACCGATGGCCAGGCACGGGTAGTGGATGCCAGCGGCCAGCCAATCAGCGGGCTGTACGCGGCAGGTACCGACATGGCCAGTGTGTTCGGTGGCTGGTACCCGTCTGGCGGCATCAACCTGGGGCCCGCGTTGACCTTCGGCTACGTGGCAGGGCGGCATATTGCCGGGGTGCAGGCGTATGAGTGAGCGGCCGGCGGCAGGTCGTGCTTGCCGCCGGCCCGGGTTCAGCCGCGCAGCTGGTACCAAGTGGTCTTGAGCTGCGTGTACTTGTCGAACGCATGCAGCGACAGGTCGCGGCCGAACCCCGACTGTTTGCCGCCACCGAAAGGCACCGTGACATCCAGTGCATCGACCGTGTTCACCGACACGGTACCGACTTTCAGCGCCCGTGCCACGCGGTGCACCTGGTTGAAGTCGTCGCTCCACACCGAAGCCGCCAGGCCATAGATGCTGTCATTGGCCAGGCGCACCGCCTCCTCTTCACTGTCGAAGGCACTCACTGCCAGTACCGGCCCGAACACTTCTTCCTGCGCCAGGCTCATGCTGGCATCGACCTGGGCGAAGATGGTCGGCTCGATGTAGTTGTCCGAACCGCCGATATGCAACCGCCGACCGCCACACACCAGCCGCGCGCCCTCTTGCCGCGCGCGGTCGATGGCGGCCTGGATACGCGCTGCCTGGCCGGCATCGACAATCGCCCCGGCGCGGCTCGAAGGGTCCAGCGGGTTGCCAGGCTGCCATTGCCGGGCCTTGGCCTGCAGGCGCTCGATGAACTCATCGTGGATGGAACGCTGCACATACAGCCGCGAGTTGGCGGAGCAGACCTCACCCTGATTGAAGAAAATACCAAAGGCCGCCTTTTCCGCAGCCAGGTCCAGGTCCTGACAGTGCTCGAACACCAGGTTGGGGCTCTTGCCCCCGCACTCCAGCCATACCTGCTTGAGGTTGGACTGCGCCGCGTATTGCATGAAGTACTTGCCCACCTGGGTGGAGCCTGTGAACACCAGGCAATCCACGTCTGGGTGCAGGCCCAGGGCCTGCCCGGCCTGCTCGCCCAGGCCCGGCACCACGCTGAGCACGCCTTCGGGCAACCCGGCTTGCAGGGCCAGTTCGGCCAGGCGCAAGGCCGAGAACGGCGACTGTTCGGCCGGCTTGAGCACCACGCTGTTGCCCGCGGCCAAGGCCGGCGCCAGCTTCCAGGCGGCCATGTCCAGCGGGAAGTTCCACGGCACCACCGCCGCCACCACGCCCAGGGCCTCACGGGTGATGGTGGCCAATGCATTGGCGGCTGTCGGCGCCACCTGGTCGTAGAGCTTGTCCAGCGCCTCGCCGTACCAGGCAAATACCTGCGCCGACCCGGGCACATCGATGTTGTACGCGTCCATGACCGGTTTGCCCATGTTCAGCGAGTCCAGCAATGCCAGCTCTTCGCGGTGGGCCATGATCAGTTCGGCCAGGCGCTGCAGCACTTGCTTGCGCTGCCCGGGGGCCATGCGCGCCCACGGGCCGTGCTCGAAGGCCTGCCGTGCGCTGGCCACCGCCAGGTCGACGTCGGCCTGGGCGCAGGCGGCGACCTGCGCCAGCACCTGGTTGGTGGCGGGATTGATCGCGGCAAAGGTCGCGCCACTTTGTGCCTTCACGGCTTTGCCAGCGATCAGGGCGCTGGCCGGCAGGTACAGGTCCGCCGCGCGTTGCTGCCAGAATTCGAGGGTGTACATTTGTACTCCTTTCAAGCGGTTGTGCTGACTGACTGTCAGAGCTTGCCAACCAGGCGCGCCGTGCGGTCAACGGCGATGCGGGTTTTTTCCACCAGCTCATCCAGCTCGCTGTGGTTGGCGATCAATGCCGGCGCCATGATCATCCGCCCCAGGGTGGAGCGAATGATCACCCCCTCCTCGAAGCCGAAGGTCCGGCACTGCCAGGCCAGGTCGTTTTCATTGGCAAAGCGCTTGCGGGTAGGCTTGTGCTCTGCCAGTTGCAGCGCCGCCACCAGGCCTGCGCCCTGCACCTGGCCAATCAGCGGGTGGTCGGCGAACACCTCACGCAGGATGCGCTGCAGGTAGGGGCCGGTGTCGTCCTTCACCTGGCGCACGATGCCTTCGTCACGCAGGGCTTTCAGGTTGGCGATGGCCACCGCCGCTGCCACCGGGTGGCCGGAATAGGTCAGGCCGTGGGCGAACACCCCGCCCCGCTCCACCAGGGCTTCGGCTATGCGCTTGCTCAGCACCAGCCCGCCCATGGGCACGTAGCCGCTGGTCAGGCCCTTGGCAATGGACAGGGTATCGGGCTGGAAGCCGAAGTATTCGTGGGCAAACCATTCGCCGGTACGACCAAAGCCACCAATCACCTCGTCGGCACACAGCAGCACATCGTACTGGCGGCAGATGCGCTGGATTTCCGGCCAGTAGCTTTCCGGCGGGAAGATCATGCCGCCTGCGCCTTGGAACGGCTCGGCAATGAAGCCGGCAACGTTTTCGGCGCCCAGCTCCAGAATTTTTTCTTCCAGCTGCAAGGCACAGCGGCGGCCGAACTCGGCCGGGCTCAGCTCACCGCCCTCGGCGTACCAATAGGGCTCGTCGATGTGCGCCACATCCGGGATCAGCCCACCCATTTCGTGCATGAACTTCATGCCACCCAGCGCCGTGGCCGCCAGGGTCGAGCCGTGGTAGCCATTCCAGCGGCCGATCATGATTGTCTTGCTCGGCTGGCCGACCACCTGCCAGTAACGCCGCACGGTGCGGATCAGCACCTCGTTGGCCTCGGAGCCGGAGTTGGTGTAGATCGCGTGGCTGTAGTGCCCGGGCAGCAGGCTGAACAGCAGCTCCGAAAGCTCGATCACCGCCGGGTGGGTGGTGTGGAAGAACATGTTGTAGTACGCCAGCTGGTCCATCTGCCTGGCGGCAGCGGCGGTCAGGTCGCGGCGGCCGTAACCGAGCTGGGTGCACCACAGCCCGGACATGCCATCCAGGTAACGCTTGCCCTCGCTGTCCCACAGGTGCAGGCGCTCGCCACCGACGATCACCCGCGGCCCTTCGGCGTTCAGCGCCTTCTGGTCGAGGAAGGCATGGATGTGGTGCGCGGCGTCGGCTGCCTGGTAGTCACGGGTCTGGCGTTGCGGGGCGAAAGGCGCATTCATTGTTGGTTTTCCTTTGCGGTGGGGTGCACGGCAGCGGCGCTCAGCGCCGCTTGCCCATATAGCTTTCCAGCGGGTCCTTGCCCAGCACGCCCTGGGCATTGGCCAGCGCGTCGATGAACAGGGAAAACAGCTCGGACTGGGTGCCGATATCGAGCTTGGCGTAGACATTCTTGCGGTGCGACTTGATGGTGTCTTCCGACACGCCCAGGCGCTCGGCCAGCGACTTGGTCGAATGGCCGCGCAAGATCAGCTGGGCAATGCGGCATTCGCGCTCGGTCAGCAACGAGCTGCCGAAGTTGTTCAGCGCAGCGTGAATACGCTGCTCAAGGATGTTCTCGAAGCGCCCGGCACGGTTGTCGAAGCCGGCGAAATGCTTGCCGAGTACCGCCAGCACCCACGGCGTGATGTGCCCGAACAGCGCACGGGTTTGCGGGTCGAGCTTGTCGGTGAAGGCCAGCGACACGGCCAGGCTCTGGCCGGGGGCCAGCTGCAGGATGTAGTTGAGTTCGTCTGCCAGGTGCGAGTGGCGGTAGAACGACTGGTAGTACTCGCTGACCCCAAAATGGTCAGGTGCCACCTCGAACAGGCCGTAGCAGCCAGACCCCAGCTGCTCCAGGCAAGCACCGTAGAACGGGTCGAGCAGGTAGAAACCCGACAGGTAGCGGCTGACGTTGCCTTCGGGCTGCCAGGGCGCCTTGTCGTCCTGCTCGAACAGCGCGCAGGGCATGCCGTCGTGCGGGTACAGGTACACCGTGGTGGCCTGGATCGGCCGGATCACGCCCAGTGCTGCAAACAGGTTGGCGGCAAAGCCAGGCCGGCCGATCGCCTCGGTGACCTTGGCCTGGTGCTCGAACCACTGTTCTGAAAGCAATTGGATAGTCACTGTCGGCCTGCCATATGGAGTAAGGCACCGCCGCCAGTGCGGTGCGTGGTTGGGCAGATACTCCCATGGCAGGGGAACCTGCGGAATCACCCTTTGGGGTGAGCCCAGGCAGCGGCCAGCCGGCTCACCCCAAAGGGTGATTCCGGGTGCTGCCGGGGTGTGGGAGCATCAACCCGCCCCAGCGCTGCGAGCCTTGCGCTCGACCTCCTTGCACGACACCCCCGGTAACGAGCCTGCTCGCCTGCCGCGGTGGCCTGCATCCCTTTCCAGGAGTTAGCAATGCATACAACAACAACTACAGCTCACCCCACCACCCCGCCCGCCATCGCGCAACCTGCCGCCAGCAGCGGGCGTTTGCGCCAGTCCATGAGCATGACCGCCCTGGTGCTGTTCGGCCTGGCATACATGGTGCCGCTAGCGGTCTTCACCACCTATGGGCTGGTCACCCAGATGACCAAGGGGCACCTGCCCACTGCCTACCTGGTGACCCTCGCCGCCATGCTGCTGACCGCCTACAGCTACGGCCGCATGGTCCAGGCCCACCCCTACTCCGGCTCGGTCTACACCTATACCCGCAAGGCCTTTGGCAGCCACATCGGCTTCATCACCGGCTGGACCCTGCTGCTCGACTACATTTTCCTGCCACTGCTCAGCTACCTGCTGATCGGCATCTACATGTCGGAATACTTCCCGGCCATTCATGCCTGGGTGTGGGTGGCAGGGTCCATTGCGCTGGTCACCTTCCTCAACCTGATCGGCATCGAGTCGATCACCCGCGTCAACTGGATCCTGGTGGTGACGCAACTGGTGTTCATCGTGGTTTTCGTCGGCCTGGCCGTGCTCAGGCTGAGCGTCCAGGCCGAACCCGTTTCGCTGCTGGCGCCGTTCCACCACGACGGTTTCAGCGTGCCGTTGGTGATGACCGGCGCGGCCGTACTGTGCCTGTCATTCCTGGGCTTCGATGCGGTCTCGACCATGGCCGAGGAAACCAGCAACCCGACCTACCGTATTCCGCTGGCGATCCTTGCTGTGTCCCTGATCGGCGGCTTGCTGTTCCTGGTGGTGTCGTACTGCGCACAACTGGTCTTCCCCGATTGGGGCAGCTTTGCCGACCCGGACTCGGCCTCGGTGGACGTCATGCGCCGGGTAGGCGGCGAACTGCTGGTCAGCGCATTCACCGCCACTTACGTGGCCGGCTGCTTCGCCTCGGCCATGGTGTCGCAAGCCAGCGTGTCACGGGTGCTGTTCGCGATGGGCCGTGACGGCGTGCTGCCGCGGGCGTTTGGCCAGCTTGCAACGAAAAAGCGCGTACCGGCCACCGCCATCCTGGTGGTCAGCCTGCTGTCGCTGATTGCCCTGGTCATTACCCTCGACACCGTGGCCAACATGATCAGTTTCGGCGCACTGTTCGCCTTCTCGGCGGTGAACCTGGCGGTGGTCAAGCACTACCTCATCGACCGCAAGCTGCGCGGTGCCGGTAATGTGGTGCTGTACGGCGCCATACCGGGACTGGGTTTTCTCAGCACGCTGTGGCTGTGGAGTAGCCTGACCAGCCTGTCGTTCAGCATTGGCCTGTGCTGGATGGGCATGGGCCTGCTGGTACTGCTGGGGCTCACCCGGGCGTTTCGGGTAACGTTGCCGGCCAGGCCAGGCGAAACTCATTGATGAAATCCACGTGCGAGGCTTCAATAGGCACACCCGAACCGGGAACCCAGTTCATCAAAGAAGCCACCCATGTACTCTTCCGAACGCCTCAAAGGCATTGACGTTTTCGTCGCCGTCGCTGACTTGGGCAGTTTCACGGCAGCTGCCGAGCGGCTCAACCTGACCAGCTCGGCCATCAGCAAGAGCGTGGCCCGGCTGGAGGCCCGCCTGGGCGCCCGGCTGTTCAACCGCACCACGCGCAGCCTGTCGCTGAGTGAAGCGGGCGTGGTGTTCTATCGCACCTGCACCTCGGTCCTGGCCGACCTGGAAGAAGTCGAGCACACCCTGGCGGCCAGCGATGACCAGCCCCATGGCAAAGTGCGGATCGAACTGCCCGCCTCTTACGGTCGCCTGCATGTGCTGCCGCTGATCCTCGACTTCATCCGCCTGCACCCGTTGCTGCAGCCGCATGTGTCGTTCTCCGACCGTTTCGTCGACCCGGTGCACGAGGGCATCGATATCGTGGTGCGCATCGGTGGCCCAGATGCCTGGCCGGCGGCGCTAGGCCACCAATACTTCGGTGCCCAGCGCCTGATGTTCTGTGCCGCGCCTGGCTACCTGGAAAAGCATGGCGTGCCGCAACACGAGCGCGACCTGGAGCACCACCACTGCGTGGGTTATGGCCACACCGACGGCCTGGTCAGCCCGTGGTATTTCAAAGGCCGCCACCCCGGCGAAATGGAGCGGCGTACCGTGCAGCCGCGCATTGCCGTGGGCGATGGCGAAGGCGAAGTGGCAGCGGTGCTGGCCGGCCATGGCATCGGCCAGCTACCCACCTGGCTGACCCAGCAGTACCTCGACCAGGGGCGCCTGGTCGAAGTATTGCCGGCGCTGGCCACCGACGGCTTGCCAATGAACCTGGTGTGGCTGAAAAGCCGCGAAGGGCTACCCAAGGTTCGCGCCTTGCTCGACTACCTGCTACCGCGCCTGGCGCCTCACGGCAGCCGGGCCTGCGCACCGGGCTGAGGCGCCAGCCGGCCCACCACGGGCACCAACGCCAGCGCCAGCAGGGCGATGCCAGCCGCCACGTAGCCCACGTAGCCGACCCCCAGGTGGGAGATGGTCATGCCACCCAGCACGGCCCCCAGGCCGATACCGGCGTTGGCCGCCGACACATTGGTGGTACCCGCCAGGGCTTGGGCATGGGTGACCGAACTCATCACCCGCACCTGGCTCACCGGGTACAGTGCCGTGTTGGCAACGCCCCACAGCGCCAGCGCCAGGCAGAACAGCACTACCCCCTGGGCCAGCGGCACCAGCGCCGCCATGCCAATGGCCAACAGCACCAGGAACAGCGCGCTGGCCCTTAGCGGTGAGCGGTCCACGGCCCGCCCGCCGATCCAGTTACCGAGCAAGCCGACCGCGCCAAAGCCCATCAGCCACCAGCCGGTATGCGCCGGGGCCACGCCCGCTACCCGCTGCAGCAGATCGGCCAGGTAGGTGTAGCCCGTGAACATGGCCGTGAACACCACCACCGACAGCAGTACATTGGCCAGGAAAAAACGCTCTTTGAAAATGCGCGCCTGCTGCATGAAGTCGACTTTCGCCGTGCGCGCCACGTGCGGCATCCATACCCACATCGCCAGCGCCATCAGCAGCGACAACGCGGCCAGGATCCAGAATGCACCGCGCCACCCCACCGCCGTTGCTGCCACGGTCCCCAACGGGATACCCAGCAACATCGCCGCCGAGATACCCAGGTAGACCTTGGCAATGGCCTGCCCGGCCCCGTCGCGCCCAGCCAGGTGGCCGGCGGTTTCACTGGCGGTGCCCCAGAACACCGGCAGCGCCAGTGCCGGAATCACCCTGGCGACGGCCAGCACCCAGAAACTGCCGGAGGCAGCAGCCAGCGCATTGGCTGCGGCGAAGACCAGCAAAATGCCGATGAACAGGCGCTTGCGGTCCAGGTGCGCCAACGCCGCCGTCAATAGCGGGCCGGCCAGCATCACGGTGAATGCGAACAGGGTGACCAACTGCCCTGCCAGTGATATGGAAATACCCAGGTCCTGGCTAAGCGCGGGCAACAAGCCAACGATGAGAAATTCGGTGGTCACGATCAAAAAGGCTGAAAACGCCAGAATGGCAATGCTGATCGCAGCGTGCCGGCTCGGGGTGGCGACCCCAGGGCTTGGTTCAAAAGCGGACATCAAGACAGGCTCCAGAAATAAGGTCACCAGTCTATTGGCAAAATGAATTCGTATTTCTGGTGTTATTTCACTAATCGGATGACTGGATTTCACCAATGAGCCGCTGATGTATACAACTTTAACGATTCCTGATTACATACGCGCTCGCCTACGACCTCGGTAATCGCCCAGGCGTATTGCGACGGGCTTAAGCCATGTCATTTACCGCTACCAAGAAGACCCTCCTCGTCAAAAACGCCCAACTGCTGGTCACCATGGACAGTGAACGCCGCGAAATCAAAAACGGCGGCCTGTACATCGAAGACAACCTGATCAAGCAAGTGGGCCCCAGCGACAGCCTGCCACAGCACGCCGACGTGGTGCTGGACATGGCCGGCAAGGTGGTCATCCCCGGCCTGGTCAACACCCACCACCATATGTACCAGAGCCTGACCCGCGTGGTACCGGCGGCTCAGGACGGTGAACTGTTCAACTGGCTGACCAACCTATACCCGATCTGGGCTCGGCTGACCCCGGAAATGATCGCGGTGTCGACCCAGACCGCCATGGCCGAGCTGCTGCTGTCCGGCTGTACCACCTCCAGCGACCACCTGTACATCTACCCCAACGGCTGCAAGCTCGACGACAGCATTCATGCCGCCAGCGAGATCGGCATGCGCTTTCATGCCGCGCGCGGCAGCATGAGCGTAGGGCAAAGCCAGGGCGGCCTGCCGCCGGATACGGTGGTCGAGAAGGAAGCCGACATTCTGAAAGAGTCGCAGCGCCTGATCGAGGACTACCACGATGCCAGTCACGGGTCGATGCGCCGCATCGTCGTGGCGCCCTGCTCGCCGTTCTCGGTCAGCCGCGACCTGATGCGCGAAGCTGCGGTGTTGGCGCGCCAGTATGGCGTTTCGCTGCACACCCACCTCGCCGAGAACGTCAACGACATCGCCTACAGCCGTGAAAAATTCGGCATGACGCCCGCCGAGTATGCCGAAGACCTCGGCTGGGTCGGCCACGACGTCTGGCACGCCCACTGCGTACAGCTCGACCAGCATGGCATCGAGCTGTTCGCCCGTACCGGTACCGGGGTTGCCCACTGCCCTTGCTCGAACATGCGCCTGGCCTCCGGCATTGCCCCGGTGCGCAAGATGCGTGACCACGGCGTTGCGGTTGGCCTGGGCGTCGACGGTTCGGCCTCCAATGACGGCGCCAGCATGATCGGCGAAGTGCGCCAGGCCCTGCTGCTGCAGCGGGTTGGCTTCGGCCCCGACGCCATGACCGCCCGTGAAGCGCTGGAAATCGCGACCCTGGGCGGCGCCAAAGTGCTCAACCGCAACGACATCGGCGCCCTGGCACCGGGCATGGTCGCCGACTTCGTCGCGTTCGACCTCGGCCATGTGGCCTATGCCGGCGGCCACCACGACCCATTGGCCGCCCTGGTGTTCTGCACCCCGACCCAGGTTCACACCAGCGTCATCAATGGCCGCGTGGTGGTCAAGGACGGCCAGCTGGCCACTGTCGATCTGCCGCGGGTGCTGGAACGCCACAACCAGCTGGCCCTGCAATTGGTCAGCGGCGCCTGAACACTACGGCAAGCCAGCCGTTTGCGCTGCACCCGCGTGCTGTGGGCTCGCCGGCGGGATGGGCTGCAACGCAGCCCATTGCCTCAGTTGCGCAACACCTGGCCGCCGGCATTGGCCGGCAAACGCAGGGCGTCCAGCAGGCCACGCCGCGGTGGCAATGACGGTGGCGTCCAGGGTCTCCATGAAGAACGTGATGGCGACCAGCAAGGCAATGCAGGTGGTCTGGCGCGAGCGCTGGGCGGCTGCCGGGTGGGCCAGGGTGCCAGGGCGTTGCGTTGGCGGCCCGGTCATGGGCAACCGAGCCGCCGTTCGTGGGCGCGGAGCTGCACGGGCACGTTGGCAACCATAGGCCTACTCCAGCGCGATGGTC
Organism: Pseudomonas sp. CJQ_9; assembly: GCF_043106615.1. Taxonomy (NCBI): domain Bacteria; kingdom Pseudomonadati; phylum Pseudomonadota; class Gammaproteobacteria; order Pseudomonadales; family Pseudomonadaceae; genus Pseudomonas; species Pseudomonas sp. CJQ_9. Next base: position 98,443 of record NZ_JBICMS010000103.1, read on the forward strand.
AGGCGATCGATCACGGCACCGGTTTCGGGGCGCACCCCGCGCCACCAGGCAAACGCCTCTGCCGCCTGCTCCACCAGCATGCCCACACCATCGGCCAGGCGCGCCACACCTTGCTCACGGGCCAGGCGCAGGAATGGCGTGAGGCCTTTGCCATAAGCCAGTTCGTACGCCAGCCGGGTATTGGCCAAGGCCTCGGCAGGCAGCGGTGGCAACTCACCGACCAGGCTGGCAGAGGTGGCGTTGACCACGATATCGAAAGCCTGCCCCGGCAGTTCTTCGTACCGGCTGATACGCAGCCGCGGGTGATTCAGCTCATTGCGCAGCGCCACGGCCTTGGCCATGTCGCGGTTGGCGATCACCAGCTCGGCAGGGCCGGCCTGCAGGAACGGCAGCAGCGCCCCACGCACCGCGCCGCCCGCCCCCAGCACCAGCACACGACGCGCACGCAGCGGCTCCCCGAGGTTGACCTCGATATCGCGCAGCAGGCCTATACCATCGAAGTTCTCTGCCACGATGCCGCCGTTCTCGAACTTCAGGGCGTTGGCTGCGCGGGCCAGCTGCGCCCGTTCGCTGCAGCGCTCGGCCAGTTCGAAGGCGCGCAGCTTGAACGGTGCCGTGATGTTCATGCCCAGCCCGCCCTCACCGCGGAACGCCAGCACCTGGGCCTCGAAGCCCTCCAGCGACCCCTCGATTGCGCCATATTCCAGCTGCTGGCCACAGGTTTGGGCGAACAGCCCGTGGATCAGCGGAGACTTGGTGTGGTTGATCGGTCGGCCGATCACTGCATAGCGGTCGCTCATCGTGCCTCTCCATGGGTGAACAGCACCCCGTCTGCCTGCATGGCGGTGATTTCTTCGGCGCTGAAGCCAAGCCCGGCGGCGACTTCGGCGTTGTGCTGGCCCAGGTCCGGGGCCACCTGGTGGATGGTGGTGTCGCAGTCGGAAAAACGGAACGGCAGGTTGGGCAGGCGCAGGGTGCCATAGCGCGGGTGATGCTGTTCGACGACCATGTTGCGCGCCTGAATCTGCGGGTCGGCCAGCACCTCGTCGATACGCTGTACCTTGGCGCTGGGCACGTCGATGGCATCGAGCAAGGCCAGGATAGCCGCCACTGGCCGCGCGCCTACCCAATCGCGCACCACCGCCAGAATTGCCTCGCGGTGGGCATTGCGGCCATTCACACTGTGGTAGCGGCTGTCGCTGGCAAAACCTGCCGGGCCGCCATTGGCTTCAAGCATGGCGGCAAAGCGCCGCCAGGCGTCATCGACCTGGGCGGCGATGACCAGGTCGCCGTCGGCGGCACGGAACACCCCATACAATGTCGAGGTGGGCATGTCATGGCCAGTCTGCTCGGGCAGTACGGTGCCGTTGGACAGCGTGAAGCACTGCACCGCGTACTCATGCATCGACACCAGCGTGTCGTACAAGGCCATGTCGATGTGCTGGCCACGGCCACTGCTGAGGCGCCCAAGCAAGGCGGCATTGATGGCTGCCACGGCGTGGATGCCGGTGTACATGTCGCCCAGCGAAATGCGCAGCAACGGCGGTGCTTCGCCCGGCACGCCAACCATCTGCATGATCCCGCTCTTGGCCTCGGCGATCAGCCCGAAGCCGGCACGGTGTGCATCCGGCCCCGTGTGGCCATAGGCGGAAATCGAGCAGTACACCAACCGCGGGTTGCGCGCCGCCAGCTCGGCATAGCCCAACCCCAGCTTGTCCAGCGCGCCCGGCCGGTAGTTTTCGATGAACACGTCGGCCGAATCGGACAGGCGCTGCATGAAGGCCTTGCCGCGTGGGTCCTTCATGTTGACGCTGACGCCCTGCTTGCCCATGTTCAGTTGCAGGAAGTAACCGCTTTGCTGGTCATCCAGGGTGAATGCGTGCTGGCGACCGGCGTCGCCGCTGCCTGGCCGTTCAACCTTGATCACCTCGGCGCCCAGCGCCGCCAGGCAACGCCCTACATAAGGCCCGGCAAGAAAATGGCTGTAGTCGATGACGCGGATACCCGCCAATGGCAATGCCTGGCTCATGCTGCCCCCTTGCACGGCACCATCAGCCGGTGCTCGCCGCGTTGCACGACCTGGCCGTGCTGGTTGATCAGCTCCGACGGCAGGACCACGATGCCCCAACCCGGGCGGCTTTTACTCAGGCGCATCGCGCCAACGCGCATGCGCACATGCAGCACATCGTCGACCTTGATCGGCAACACGAAATCCCAGGTCCAGCCCAGTGACATGCCCGGCACGAAGCGGTAATCGCATTGGGTCTTCAAGCCATCGGCGATCGACAGGCCGAACAGGCCGTGGGCAACCAGGCAGCCAAAGTGGCTGGCATTGGCATACGCCTCATCGACATGCACCGGGGTATGGTCACCGGTCAGGTCGGCATAGGCCAGGATGCGTTCGCGGGTGACGGTGTAGCTCGGGCTGATGCATTCATCGCCCTCGCGGGCGTCGTCCCAGTACTTTTCAGTCACGCTCATGGCTGCACCTGCGCACGTGGGTTGATAGCCAGTGCCTGGGCCACCGTCGCCTTCGGCAATGCCTGGATGAACTCCACCGCCAGGCCGTCGGGCAAGCGCAGCCAGTTGCGGCCCTGCGGCATTGCACTGACGCCGAAACGCTGTGCTGCCGCCAGCACCGCTTCCAGGTCTTCGCACATGATCCCCAAGTGCGCCATGCGCCCTTCAGGCCCTGCAAAGTCGGGCTGGTGGATGAACTGCAGGCCGCCGAGGGTCCAGTACTGGGTCGGCTGCTCGGGGTCACCCTGCGACTCGCGCAGGGTCATGCCGCACACCTCACTGAAAAAGCGGATATGCCAGTTGATGTCACGCACCCAGAAGGCGACGTGTTCGAGGTAGGCTTTCGGCTGGCTCATGGGTTGTCCTTGTTCTGCTGGTCGGCCATCGCACGTTCGATGCCTTTGATACACGCCACCAGGGTGGCGTTGACGGGGGTGGCGACGCCGTGGCGCTGGCCCCAGCGCACGACGGAACCGTTGATGAAGTCAATTTCAGTGATCGAGCCTTTTTCCAGGCTTTGCAGCATCGAGGTGCGAAAGCTCGCCGGCAGGCCTTCGGCGGCCAGTTGCCAGGCTGCCTCGGGGCTGGTCAGGCTCAGGCGGATACCGGCGCGCTCGGCCACCGCGATCGCTTCGGCAACGGCCGCCTTGGCGGTGCTCGCCAGCAGCGGCTCGCTGTACAGCTGGCCATAGCTGAGCCTGGTGATGGCACTGAGCGCACCGGTGGCGACGTTGACCAGCAGCTTGTCCCACATGGTGCCGAGGATGTTGTCGCTGACCGTGGTGGCCAGGCCTGCACCGTTGAATACCTCGGCGATAGCCTGCACGCGGGGGCTGCGCTGGCCGTCCAGTTCACCGATGTGGGTCTGCTTGCCGGCCACCCCGGCGCGGATCGCCCCCGGCGCCAGCAGCACGCCGCCGACATAGGTCTTGCCAGCCAGTACCCGCTCGCGGCCGGCCGCCTGGGCCAGGATATCTTCGTGCCCCAGGCCGTTCTGCAGCGACAGCAGCAGCGTTTGCGGGCCCAGAAGCGCCGTGGCCCCAGCGATCGCCTCGGCGGTGTGGAACGACTTCACCAGGACCACCACCAGGTCGGCCACCCCCACCTCATCGGCGCACGTCGCCGCGTGCACGCGGACCTGGCGCTGGCCGCGCTCATCCTGCACCTGCAGGCCGTGCTGGTTGATGGCCTCGACATGCGCACGGCCTCGGTTGAGCAGCCAGGTTTCATGCCCGGCTTCGCTCAATGCCGCGCCGATGGCGCAGCCCAGGGCGCCGGCGCCCAGAATGCAGATTTTCAAATCGCAGACCTCCGTGGTTTGCGATCACATTATGCAGCCACGCTTATTAGCGCTATACAATGCGGCAAATAGCCCCATTGAGATTTGCAATAATGACCGCTGCCCCGGTACTGCCCGAACCCAAGCTGCTGCAACTGTTCGACGTGCTCTATCACTGCCGTAGCGTTACCCGCGCCGCTGAACAGCTGGGGCAGAGCCAGCCGACCATCAGCATCTGGCTGGGCCGCCTGCGCGAACAACTGAACGACCCGCTGTTCGTGCGCACCCCTGGGGGCATGGCGCCCACCCCGCGCGCCGACCAGTTGATCGGGCCGTGCCGCGAAGTCCTCGAATCACTGCGCCGGCTGGCGGCCTGGGAACCGCAGTTCCAACCCGCTACCGCACAACGGCGCTTTCGCCTGTGTGTGAGCGACGCCAGCCACATCACTTTGCTGCCCAGCATCCTCAACCACGTGCGCAGCCACGCGCCCGGCATTCGCCTGGAGGCGGTACGCATCGATGGCAACAGCGAAAGCGCGCTGGAGTCGGGTGAAGCTGACCTGGCGATCGGCTTCGTACCGTGGCTGGGCGGTGGCATGTACCAGCAAGTGCTGTTCGACCAGGACTGGGTGTGCCTGAGCGCACGCGGGCACCCGCGCCTGGCCGGCGGCCTGAGCATGGCCTGCTACCACGCCGAAGGCCATGTGCAGATCAGCGCCGGCACCGGCCAGAAGCTGCTGGAAACGGCACTGGCGCGGGCCGGCATCGAGCGCCGCATCGTGCTGGAGCTACCGGCGTTCCTGGGCCTGGGCATGATCCTCCGGAGCACCGACCTGATCGCCACACTGCCCCGCCATATCGGGCAGACGTTGGCCGACATGCATGATTTGCAGGTGCACGACTGCCCGTTCGCGGTCGAGGGTTTCACGGTCAAGCAGCACTGGCACGCCCGCTACCACCAGGACGGGGGTAACCGCTGGTTGCGCGCAGTGGTCCATGGGTTGTTTGCCCGCGACGGCTCAGCCGGCTCGCGCAAGGGCTCCAGCCGTGCAGGCGCCTGACACCGCGCAATGCTTGCTGCTGGCCGGGGTGGCAAGCATGATGGGCGCATTACGTTCATGCCACGGATATACCGATGACCGCAGCCCCCCCCTCCGTTTCGCAGCCAGGCCGCTGCCAACGCTTGAAAGCGGCCAGCAGCCGCGACCATGACAGCGTCGATCAGCTGGTCATGGCGGCACGGCCGTTTGAGAGCCGCGAGCGCTACGGCCGGTTCCTGCAGGTGCAGCATGGTTTTCATGGCAGCTTGCTGGCGTTGTATCAGGACCCGCAGCTCAATCGGCAACTGCCGGGGCTGTCGGCGTTGTCAAGGTTTGCCGCGGTGCAGGCCGACCTGCTGGACCTGGGCCTGCCCACGCCACCGCCGCCACCTGCGGTGTGCGCCAGCCCGGCGCAGGCGTTGGGCTGGCTGTATTGCAGCGAGGGGTCGAACCTGGGGGCTGCGTTTCTGTTCAAGTACACCCAACGCCTGGGCCTGGGTGAAGACCAGGGCGCCAGCCACTTGGCCCCGCACCCTGATGGCCGTGCACTGCATTGGCGTGAGTTTGTGGCCCGTTTGGACGCCCTGGCGCTGGATGAACAGCAAGAGGCCGAGGCGATAAACGGCGCAATCGCTGCGTTCGAGCATTACCGCAGCCACCTGCGCGCGGTGTTTGCCGAACGCTGATCCGGTTTGGGCGGCGCGGGTTGCATGCCGCAGAGTTGTACAAGTTATTGCTGCAGCGAACTTTTTCCTGGTTACTGGTCTATGAGAGTGGCTCAGAACGGTCACGGCAGGCGAAGCGGCTTGCCTCACCGCTGGCCTGATAGCTCAATTGTGATCAGAGGTGGGCTTCGCTCATGAAAATACAAGTCGCCAGGTGGATGCTGTTCGGTCTGTTCTCGCTTGCAGCAGCGGGCACGGCTTCGGCCCTGCCACTGAAACCGGTCGAGGTGGCGGCCCCGGCCGTTCAGCCAGCGTTGCCTGCGGCCAGCAACCCTTGGCCGAGCGTGGCCAGTGCGGCCGCTGTTCAGCCGGCGACCCTGCTGGCCCATGATGACCACCGCTGGCACGACCACAGGGGCGACTGGCGCCGCGAGCAGTGGCGCCGCGAGCAGGCCCGGCGCGACTGGGAGCGGCGACGTGACTGGGAACGCCGCCGGGATTGGGAGCGCCGCCATGAGCGGGCGATGCACCAACGCCACTATGACGAGCACCGGCACTACCGCCGCTGAAGCCGACACACCGGCTGCTGGCGCTTCAGTCAGCCTGGGGTGGGGCAGCACCCACCCCTTCTGTTTCCAGCTTCAAACGGTCAGCCTTGCAGATGTACCTGGGCTTGCGCGGCGCGAGTTTGGCGCTGGCTTTCTTCTGGTGCGCCTGCAACAGCTGCTTGATCTTCTTACGACGGTTCATGGTCCACACGGCCTTTGAGTACGGTTTAGCTGCCGCCATCATACCCGTGCAAGCAACCCGCTGCGCACGGCCGCTGCGCAGCGGGCTACGACCAAGGCCCGATGGCTGCTCGCCTTGACGTTATTTTCACAGTCCACAGATTAGCGTCACGCCCTTTCCGGCCACGCACATATTTGCGGGCTACCAAGGTACGACGAGGCACACGTGTCACATACCACTTCCCCTTCCCGCGTGGACTGGGCCGGCCTGGGCTGGCTCTTGCTGTTCTTCTGGTATTTCTCTGGCGTCACCCAGGCACTGCTGCTGTTCAGTGGCACTACCGGTTTCTCGGGTTTCCGTGATGCGTTCTTCCTCAGCAGCCTGTGGCTGGCCCCGGTGCTGCTGCTGCCCCGCCTTACCCGCGCCACTGCGGCGCTCATCGGCCTGCTGCTGTGGGCTGCTTCGCTGGTTGGCCTGAGCTATTTCGGCATTTATCGCCAGGAGTTTTCGCAGAGCGTCATCTTCGTGATGTTCGAGTCCAACACCGCCGAGGCTGGTGAGTACTTCAGCCAGTACTTCAGTGCCTGGCTGGGCCTGGCGTTGCTGCTGTACACCGTGGGGGCAGTGCTGCTGTGGCGCCGCGTGCGCCCGGTCTACCTGCCGCTGCGCAGCCGCCTGCCAGTGGTGGTGCTGTTGCTGGCAGCCAACCTGGTGCTGCCGTTCTACAAGCAAATGGTCACCCAGGAGCGCAATTTTGCCGATGCGCTGGAAAAGGTACAGCAGCGCATGGAACCTGCAGTGCCTTGGCAATTGCTGGTCGGCTACCGCCAGTACCGCCAGCAACTGGACAACATGCAGGCGCTGCTGGCGCAGAATGCTGCCCTGCCGCCCCTGCAGAACCTGCGTGACAACAGCGGTTCGGCACCGCGTACGCTGGTCCTGGTGCTGGGCGAATCGACCACCCGCGAGCACATGCACCTGTATGGCTACAACCGTGACACCACCCCCAACCTCGACGCGCTGGCCGCCGACGACAAGGGTTTGACCGTATTCCGCGATGTGGTGTCACCCCGCCCCTACACCATCGAAGTGATGCAGCAGATTCTGACCTTCGGCGACGAGCAGGCCCCGGACCGGTTCCTCACCGACCCATCGCTGATCAACCTGATGAAACAGGCAGGCTACAAGACCTTCTGGATCACCAACCAACAAACCATGACCAAGCGCAACACCATGCTCACCACCTTCTCGCAGCAGACGGACGTGCCGGTGTACCTGAACAACCAGCGCAACCAGAATGCCAGCCAGTACGATGACGTGGTGCTCGCACCGTTCGAGAAGGCCCTGCAAGACCCGGCCCCCAACAAGTTCATCATCGTGCACCTGCTGGGCACCCACATGGACTACCGCTACCGCTACCCGGACGCCTATGCGCACTTCACCGACAAGCAGGGCGCACCAAGTGCACTGACCGATGACCAGGTGAAAACCTACAATTTCTACGACAACGCAGTGCGCTACAACGACTTCGTGGTGTCGAGCCTGATCAAGCGCTACGCTGCCGGCAGCCCGAATGGCTTTCTGGTCTACCTGTCCGACCATGGTGAGGACGTATACAGTTCTGGCAACCACGACCGCCTGGGGCGCAACGAAAGCGCGCCGACCCGGCCGATGTACACCATTCCGTTCCTGGTGTGGACCTCACCCAGCTGGCAGGCCCAGCACCCGCGGGACCTGCAGGCAATGGCCAAGCGCCCGTACAGCAGCTCGCACCTGATCCATACGCTGTCGGATCTTGCCGGTTTGAGCTATGACGGCTTCGAGCCGGCCAAGAGCCTGGTGAGCGCGCAATTCGTGGCGGCACCGCGCTGGATCGGCGACCCCTACCGCAAAGCCGGCTTGCACCCGTTCGATCAGTTGCCTGGGGGCAAGGCAGCGGGTGAGCAGCAGACGGCCAGCCGCGAGGCTCAACAGTAAGGCAGGCGCCTGGGCTCTGCGGCGCAGCGCCTAACGCTGCGCTGCGCGGCGAGCCAGCAGCGCGTAACCCAGGCCCAGCACACCCAGCGCCAGTACCACCAGCAGCCCCATGAGCTCGCGGCTGTAGCGGGCCACGGTTGCCGGGAAGCCGATCACTTCGTGATACACCTGCACATTGGCTGCGCCGTCGGCATGGGTAATGCTGACGCCGCCCTGGCGGATCTGGGAATAATCGGCGTCGAAATACACCCACACCTTGCACCGGCTACCCGGCTCGATGACAGGGATGTCGACTTGCGCGGTAGCCTGCTCCAGCAGTGTGTCGTTGCCAGCAGCATCGCGCACCTGCACCAGGCCTTTGCCTGGCAGGCGCACTTTGACCTGGCGCACCGGCGCATCGCCACTGTTGTGCAGCTCGATGAGCAAGCCGGTACGGTGGTCCACCAACCCCGCCTCGAAAGGTTTGGCGAACAGCTGGGCGTACGGCAACTGAGCCAGTTCGACCAGGCGCTCGACCTGATCGTGGCTCAACTGCCCCTGGCTGATGCTGTTGATGCGCCCCTGCAACTGCTCATACTTGAGCTGGTCGCTGGCTTTGCTGATGCGCTCGCTGAACTGGCCAGGATAGGTGAGGTAGGCATACGTCAGTGACGCTTCCAGCCGCGGGTTGCCCCTGAACAACGCGTAGGCGGCCGACAGGACCATCAGGCCAACCAGCACCGCGACCAGGAGCTTCCCCACCTTGTCCCAACTCAATGCGAACCTCCTTTTGAGGTGATGCAGACGATTCAAACCGCCCAAGGGTGCCAAGTTCATGGCCCCCAGGCAACCCTGTCTACTCGATGCTCTCCTTCTCGCGCGCCTGGCGCATCTGCAGCAGCTGGCCATCGACCAGCGCCTTGGCCATGCCCGCCAGGTAGAACGTGGCCTTGATCATCACCTTGCGGTCACTTGGCCGGTCGATGGCCTTGCGCGTGATTTCAGTAATGCAGCCCATGATGGCCGAGGCTTCCGTCAGCGCGGTTCGTATCGGCAACTGCGGCCGCATGTGCACCAGTTCGGCATCGGGGTGGCCGAAACGGCTGGCCGCCGCCACCACATTGAGCGTGTTGTTGTCTTCGGGGGTGTCGTTTTCCATGTTCATTCCTCGGGGGGTTGAGCGTGCCGAGACTAGGCGGCGGCCTGGGCCACCACAATGACTTGAGCCTGGAACGGCTCATTTTCGGAAATGCCCTACAAAATTACCGTGCCGCCCCCCCTTGCACCCTGCCCCTTGACCGAGACCGGGCAGTGGCGGACGATCAACCACCCCCACTCAGGACGAACATCATGCTACGGATATTGGGCAGAGCCTCTTCCATCAACGTGCGAAAAGTCCTGTGGGCCTGTGCCGAATTCGAGGTCGCCTTCGAACGCGAAGACTGGGGTTCGGGCTTCAAGGCCACCGACACCGCGCAATTCCTGGCATTGAACCCCAACGCCATGGTTCCGGTGATCCAGGATGGCGACTTCACCCTGTGGGAGTCCAACAGCATCATCCGCTACCTGGCCAACCGCTATGGCGCCACCGCGTTCTACCCCGGCGAAGCACAGGCACGGGCCAGGATCGACCAATGGATCGATTGGCAAGCGTCAGACTTGAACCGCGCCTGGAGCTACGCGTTCATGTCGCTGGTCAGGCATTCGCCCGCCCACCAGGACCCCGTGGCGCTGGCGGCGGGTTGTGCGGACTGGGCGCGTTACATGCACATCCTCGACCGGCAACTGGCCACCACCGGGGCCTACGTGGCCGGTGCCCAGTTCACCCTGGCCGATATTCCTATCGGCCTGTCGGTCAACCGCTGGTTCGAAACGCCGTTCGAGCACCCGCACCTACCGGCTGTGCGCGACTACTACGAGCGCCTGAGCGAGCGCCCGGCTTACCATCTGCATGGCCGTAACGGCACCCCGTAAAGCCACTCGGCGCGGTCAGCCTGGCACATTGCAATGTGCCACGGCCGCCCCGCGGCCACGCCAGGCAAACAGCAGCACCAACACCAGGCCCAGCGCCGCCATCGTCGCCCCTGCCAGGGCAATCGCCGCGTAGCCCAACCCCACATTGATCACCGCGCCCCCCAGCGCCGCACCGATCGCATTCCCCAGGTTGAATGCACCGATGTTCACCGCCGAGGCCAGGTTGGGGGCATCCTTGGCCGCTTCCATCACGCGCATCTGCAGTGGTGGCACCAAGGCGAAGCTGGCCGCCCCCCAGACCAGGATCGCCAGTGCCGTGGGCAGTGGCCAGTCCAGCACCAGCGGGAACACCAGCAGCACGGCAATCAGCACCGCCAACGACAGGATCAAGGTGCGCTCGACTGAGCGGTCCGCTGCCTTGCCGCCCCACACGTTGCCCAAGGTCAGGCCGACACCGAACAGCACCAGCATGGCGGTGACGAACGTGGTGGACGCGCCAGCCTCGTTCTGCAGGATCGGCGCAATGTAAGTGAACACCGTGAACATGGCGCTGGAGCCCACCACGGTCAGCAACAACGCCGCCAGCACCGGCCCCCGCACGAGCACGCGGATTTCGGCCATGGCCCCGTCGCCTTTGGGCGAGGGTACGTTCGGCAGTGCATACCACAGCGTGGTCATCGCGATCAGGCCAAGCCCGGCGATGCCCCAGAATGCCGTGCGCCAGCCCAGCATTTCACCAAACCAGGTGGCCAGCGGCACCCCGCCGATGGTGGCCAGTGTAAGGCCCATGAACATCGCTGCCACTGCCCCGGCGCGCTTCTCGGGCGGTACCACGCTGGCGGCGACGATCGAGCCGATGCCAAAGAACGCGCCGTGGTTCAGTGACGTGACCACGCGGGCAACCAGCAAACTGGCGTAGTCACTGGCCAGTGCCGACATCAGGTTGCCCAGGGTGAAGATCGCCATCAAGCCGATCAACAGGTAACGCCGCGGGATCCTTACCGTGGCCAGGGTCATCAGCGGTGCGCCGATCAGCACACCGAGGGCATAGGCACTGACCAACAGCCCGGCAGCAGGTATGGAAACGCCAAGGTCAGTGGCGATGCTGGGCAACATGCCCATGGGGGCAAACTCGGTGACACCGATGCCGAAGGCACCGATGGCAAGTGCGACCAGAGGTGGATTGATACGCATGGCAAAAACTCCTTAGCTATGCGGCAAATGCTACGATCTGCTTCCCTGGCGCACTAGACAGCCTTTTTGCCAATCACCTTTGCTTGCGAGGCACAAATGGACTTCAGCGGTAGATCCGGTGAAATGGCGGTTTTCGCCAAGGTGGCGGACGCGGGCAGCCTGTCTGCCGCCGCCCGCGCCTTGAACCTGACCCCTTCGGCGGTCAGCCGCATTCTCGCCCGCACCGAGCACCGGCTGGGCACCCGCCTGCTGCTGCGCACCACCCGCGCCCTGACCTTGACCCCCGAGGGCGAGGCATACCTGCGCGGCGCGCGGCGGGTGCTGGCCGACCTGCAGGAAGTCGAGGATGCGATCGCCGACCAGGGCGTGCCGCGCGGGCGCTTGCGCATCAGCGCCGCGCAAGGGCATGCCCGCTTGACCGTGGTGCCGCTGTTGGCGGCGTTCAGCGCGCGTTACCCGCAGGTACTGGTCGACCTGACCATCAGCGACGAGGTGGCCGACATTCACGCCGGCCAGGCCGACGTTGCGCTGCGCTTTGGCCACCTGCCCGACAGCTCGCTCAGCGCCCGCCCAATTGGCGAAACCGGCCAGGTGGTCGTGGCCTCGCCGGAGTACCTGGCGCGCTGCGGTACGCCGCTGGTGCCTGAAGACCTGGCCGGCCACAACTGCCTGCACTTCAATTTCCGCCGGGCCGTAGCAGACTGGCCGTTCCGCCGCGACGGCGAGGTCTTTGCGTTGAAGGTGCGGGGCAACATCGAATGCAGCAGCGGCGAAGCACTGGCACAGCTGGCCAGGCTGGGGGCAGGCGTGGCCCGCATCGGCACCTTCACGGTGGCCGATGACCTGGCCAGCGGGCGCCTGCTTCCGCTGCTGGAAGCCTACAACCCTGACGACCGCGAGCCGATCCATGCCGTGTTCGTGGGCGGGCCGTCGATGCCGGCGCGGGTGCGGGTGTTCGTGGATTTTCTGGTGGAGCAGCTGTCACCCCCCCTTGTAGGCACTTGAACGCAGGGAAGGTTGGGTTATCGTGGGTCCCCCATAGTACTGCCAGGGCTCGACCACCATGCGCATTGTCATCCCCGACGACTATCAGGACGTGATCCGTACCCTCGACTGCTTCAGTCGCCTGCACGGGCACGATGTCCACGTACTGCATGCCCCCCAGCCAGCGACGCTCGAGCAATTGGCGGCACGCTTTGCCGACGCTGACGCGCTGGTACTGACCCGCGAACGCACCCGCATCGACGCAGCCCTGCTCGATCGCCTGCCAAGCCTCAAGCTGATCAGCCAGACCGGCAAGGTCTCCAGCCACCTCGACCTGGCCGCCTGTACCGCCCGTGGCATCGTGGTGACCGAGGGCCGGGGCTCGCCAGTCGCCCCAGCGGAGCTGGCCTGGGCGCTGATACTCAATGCCCGCCGCCAACTGGTGCCGGCCATCGATGCCTTCCGCCAAGGCCACTGGCAAGTCAACCTGGGGCAGGCACTGGCTGGCCAGGTGCTGGGTATCTGGGGCTACGGCAAGATCGGCCAACGCCTGGCCCGCTATGCGCAGGCGTTCGACATGCCGGTGCTGGTGTGGGGCAGCGACAGCAGCCGGGCTGCAGCCGCGGCGGATGGGCACCGGGCCGCGGCGTCACGCGAGGCGTTTTTTGCCGAAGCGGATGTTGTCAGCCTGAACTTGCGCCTGTCCGAGCAAACGCGGCACCGGGTAACGTTGGACGACCTGACACGCATGAAGGCGGACGCCCTGCTGGTGAACGTGAGCCGCGCGGAACTGATTGCGCCAGGGGCGTTGCTGCAAGCACTGGATACAGGCCGGCCAGGTTATGCGGCGGTGGATGTGTACGAGCAGGAGCCGGTGCTCGACCCCGGCCACCCCTTGCTGCGCCACCCGCGTGTGCTGGCCACGCCCCACCTGGGGTATGTGGAAAAGACCGGCTACGAGCTGTATTTCGGTGATGCCTTCGACAATGTGCTGGCGTTTTTTGGGGGGGCACCGCAGAACGTTGCCAACCCGCAGGTGCTGGGGGCAGGGAACTGAGTGTTTGCCAGCAGATATGCAGCGCCTGTGAGATCGAGCGCCGCCCGCGCGGCGCTTCGCGGGTAAACCCGCTCCTACGTTTGTTTCGGGCCAGTATTGCCT